>CALGEI010000190.1 GCA_937881575.1 uncultured Flavobacteriales bacterium
AATATGCAACGTTTCCGCTTTAACTTCGACCCATGGAATGGGAAAACTGGCAACTTTGGATCGCAGCGGCACTCATACTGTTGATTTGTGAAGTGTTCGTGCCAGGCTTCGTACTGGCATGTTTGGGGGTCGGAGCATTGGGCGGCGCTTTGGCGGCGCTTCTCGGGGCGAGTTTTGCCATGCAATTGACCGCAACCGCCATTGCCAGCCTGATTGCGTTCATCTTTCTTCGCCCCTTGGCTTTGCGGTTTGGATTCTCCGGACCCGAAACAGCGACCGGTGTTGAAGCCCTCATTGATAAGAAAGCCCGTGTCTCTTCTGCATTCGACCTTCAAACAGGACTCGGTCGATGCAAAATTGACGGAGACGACTGGCGTTCCGAATTGGACAACAAAGCGAGCGACTATCCTCCCGTAGGAACCATGGTTCGCATCGTCCGCGTCGAAAGCAATACCCTCATCGTTCAACCCATTCCCGACTCATGACTGCAACAACCATTTTAGCTACGTTCGTCTTTTTGTTGGCTGCCGTCATCATCATCAAAGGTGTTCGCATTGTGCGGCAGAGTGAAGCCTTGGTCATCGAGCGGCTCGGCAAGTACCGCACCACCTTAGCTGCCGGCATCAACATCATCATCCCCATCATCGATCGTCCCCGTGACATCGCATGGCGCATGACGCTCGAATCACAAGACGGCCGTCAGATCACCCAGTACAAAATGCGGGAACGCGTGGACTTGCGGGAGACGGTATTTGATTTCCCTAAGCAAGGTGTCATCACCAAAGACAATGTGGTCACTGAGATCAATGCCCTGATTTACTTTCAAATCGTGGACCCGGTCAAGGCGGTGTATGAAATCAACAACCTTCCCAACGCCATCGAGAAACTGACGCAGACTACCCTGCGAAACATCATTGGTGAATTGGAATTGGATGAGTGCTTGAGTTCTCGTGACACCATCAACATGAAGTTGCGGGCCATCCTTGATGAAGCCACCAACAAGTGGGGCGTCAAAGTGAATCGCGTAGAGCTGCAAGACATCAACCCTCCGGTGGACATCAAGGAAGCCATGGAGAAGCAGATGCGAGCCGAACGGACGCGTCGTGGACAAATCATTGAAGCAGAAGGCACCAAGCGGGCAGCTATTCTTGAAGCAGAAGGTCAAAAAGGCGCTGAAATCAATCAGGCCGAAGGCCAAAAACAAGCCCGTATTCTCAAAGCAGAAGGCGAAGCGACAGCCCGACTGGCCATTGCTGAAGCCGAAGCCGAAGCCATTCGACGCATTGCTGTTGCCGTTGAAGGCACAAAAGCTGATCCCACGCAGTATTTGATTGCGGTGCGCTACATCGAGACCTTGGAGCAGATTCTACGCGATGGAGGTGTCGGCAGCAAAACAGTCTTCATGCCCTATGAGGCCAGTGGGCTCATGGGCAGCGTAGGAGGAATGAAAGAATTGCTCAACGCAACCAAAGACTAAGCACTCGGACTTGCTGGTACAAACCCATTTTCCGCGAAAGCTCACACACGCTCGTTACGACCAGTACCTCGCTTCTGGTTGGTTTCGAGGTTCCGTGATGCTGTATAAGATGGACTTGCTTTGCGTGGATGCCGATGTGTTTTCAGTCGTCAACATCCGGTTGGGTTTGGACCAGTATACCATCAAAAAGCGGCACCGAAAAATCAAGACTCGGGTTGAAATCCGGTTCACGATCACATGCGGCCACGTTTCACTTCAAGAGGAACACCAGCGGCTTTACGAGCAACACAAATCCCGCTTCAAAGGATTCATTCACGCCACACTCGATGAGTACCTGCATGCTGGATTTCACACCACGGTATTTGACACCATGCAGCTGTGTGTTTTCGATGGCGAACACTTAATTGCCGCGTCTTACTTTGACTTGGGAGAACGCAGCATGGCATCTCTGATTGGCATGTATGACGAGGCGTATGCAGAATACAGCCTCGGCATCTACACCATGCTCAAAGAAATAGAGTTTGGTCAATCGACAGGAAGGCGTTGGTACTATCCGGGATATGTGCTGGACAAGCCCTCTTCATTTGACTACAAATTGGAATTGGGCCAAATGGAGTACTACACGCCCCGCAAGCGCTGGGGAGCGCACAGCAATTATGATCAGAAAGAAACGCTGGCCTATGGTCTGCGTCAAGCGATGACGGCATTGGAACAGGCTTTTCGATTGGAAGGCATCCCCTTCAAAAAATGGCATTATCCCTACTTCAGCATGGGGTATATGCCTTTGTGGAAAAACCGATTTCTCCACCTTCCATTGGTGCTTGAATTGGGACACGACCACGAAGGGTCCCTCATGATGGGGTTCTGCCCGGAATCACAAAGCTATTTGATGGTGCGAGTGAACCCCTGCCCTGACGAACAGCATTTCATCAATATGGAACAGGCCTCGGAGTACAATGATGGGGGCGTCTACTTGTCCCATTTGATGGAATATGTGGATTCACCGCAACCCTGCAATACGCTCGAAGCCTTGACTTTCTTGTACCATTGGAAAAACCGCCCCGATACCCTCCCTCCCTCATGAAACTTGTTAGTTGGAACGTCAATGGCATCCGCGCCATTGTGAAGAAGAATTTTTCTGAAGACCTGAAATTACTGGCTCCCGATGTCCTCGGGCTCCAAGAAACAAAAGCACAAGATGACCAAGTGCAAGAGGCCTTGTTCGGTCTCGATGGTAGAGAAGGCTATGAGCTGTATTCCAGCTCTGCTCTGAAAAAAGGCTATTCGGGCACGGCCATTCTTACCCGCATAAAGCCACTATCTGTGCAAGCCGGAATCGGCGTTCCGCATTTGGATGAGGAAGGACGTGTTTTGCGCGCGGAATTCGAAGACTTCCATTTCATTACGGTCTACACTCCGAATTCTTCATCCGCTTTGAAACGTTTGCCTTTTCGTCAAGAATGGGATGTTCGATTCGCAGAATACTTGAAGGAATTGGACCAATCCAAACCCATCATTTGCTGTGGAGATTTGAACGTCGCACACCAACCCATTGACCTCGCCCGACCGGACGCGAATTACAACAAGACACCAGGTTATACGCAAGCTGAAATTGACGGTTTGACTCACTTGTTACAACATGTTGGGCTCACCGACACCTGGCGTACAGCCCATCCTGACCAAATCGGATACAGTTGGTGGAGCTACCGCGGTGGTGCCCGGGAAAAGAATGTCGGCTGGCGCCTTGATTACATGCTTTCTAGCGATCGTCTGATGCCTCGACTCAGTGAACCCACCATTCACTCGGACATTCACGGGTCAGACCATTGCCCTGTGAGCATCACGTTGCACGCATAAAACCACTCGCCCCACTTATTCATTGGTCTGAAAATCAGCTCATACAATCCCTTGCTTTGAGGTTATTATTTAAACCCAGTAAGGATGAGGAGATGGAAAATCTTGGGCTTCGCTTTGTGCGTTTTGCCCGGTTCAATCATTGGACAAAACAACTGTGTCGGGGACATCAATGAGGACTTGACGGTGAACTTGCAAGACATTTTATTGCTGCTAACGTACTACGGAGACTCTTGTGTTGAATTGGAGAACCAGCAAGACGCAATTCAAATTTCAGAGATTCATTACAACCCCGGTTCCGAGCAAGGCAACGACAGCGATTGGGAGTTTCTCGAACTATACAATTTGGAAGACCATGCAGTCGCTCTCGAAAATTGGGCGCTGACAAGCGGTGTAACCCGAACATTTGATGCTGTGGACAGCATTCCTGCCTTGGGTTTTTTTGTGGTAGCCCGTAACACCGATACGCTCGTTAGCGTCTTGCCCTTGAATGCTCACTTCTGTCAATGGAACACCGGACAAAGTCTCAACAATACAGGAGAAACCATTTCCTTGGTGCGTCCTGACGGGACTTTGGCCGATGAAGTTTCATACGAAGACAACGACGGGTGGATCGCCGCACCCGATGGCATGGGACCTAGCCTGGAGTGGATGGATCAAGGACTGCCCAACCACGAAGCGAGTTCCTGGTCGGCTTCATTGATCCTGGGCGGCACGCCCGGAGCCGCCAATAGCATGTGGGGACTTTCTGAACCCGAATGAGTCAAGCGGCGGGTTGCAGAGAAAGCAACTCGCCGTTCACTTTCACCTGCAAAGGCTTACCCTGAAGCAACGCCACACGGGTGCTCGTTGGATCGATGCGAACTTCCAATTGACGACCACGAAAGTGAACCAAGAACTGCAACGAACGCCATGATTCAGGCAAGACACCGTGGAATTCAGGAACGCCATCACGCACACGGAATCCCCCAAAACCCTCGACTACAGATAGCCAGGTTCCCGCCATAGACGTGATATGCAATCCTTGATAGACCTCTTTATTGTAGTCGTCAAGATCCAATCGGGCAGTGCGGAGATAATGGGTGTAGGCTTCATCCCGTCTTCCCAATTTGGTCGCTAGTATGGCATGCACACAAGGCGACAAACTGGATTCATGGACCGTTTTGGGCTCGTAAAATGCATAGTTCTCTTGGAGCGCTTCCTCTTCAAAATCATCTTGGAAGAAATACATGCCCTGCAGCACATCCGCTTGTTTGATGAAGACCGAGCGCAGGATGCGATCCCAACTCCAATGTTGGTTGATGGGGCGTTGGTGTTCGGGTAAATCAGACGCTTGCTTTTGCTCCTTGTCCATGAATCCATCCTGCTGCAGGAATACCCGTGTGTTTTCCAATTGCGGCAGAAACATGCCCGCGGCAACCGTTGTCCAACGATCAAGCTCGCCCGTTGCATTCACATCGTATTCTTTCACAAGGCGCCCCCATTCTTGAGGTTGGTTCTGCATCAAGTCCTCCGCTGAGGCAGCCGCATAGCGCAAGCACCAAGCCGCTAGGTAATTGGTGTACCAATTGTTATTGACGTTGTTCTCGTATTCATTGGGCCCAGTGACCCCGAGTATGACATAAGCTTGTTTTGGCTCCGACCACTGGACACGCTGTGCCCAAAAACGTGCCACACCAAGAACCACGGCAAAACCGTATTCTGCCATGTAATCCTGATCACCTGTGTAATTGATGTAATTCCAAATCGCGTAGACCATCGCGCCGTTGCGGTGGATTTCTTCAAACGTTATTTCCCATTCATTGTGGCACTCTTCACCGTTCATAGTGACCATTGGGTAGAGTGCTGCACCACAAGAAAACCCGAGTTTCTCAGCATTTTCGATCGCGCGACCCAGGTGGTGATAACGATAAAGTAGCAGTTGTTTGGGTACGTTTGATTCATGTCCTGCCAAGAAGAAGGGCAGACAATAGGCCTCGGTATCCCAATAACTCGCACCGCCATACTTTTCTCCTGTGAAACCCTTTGGACCAATGTTTAAACGCGGGTCATCCCCGCGATAGGTCTGATTCAAATGGAAAATATTGAATCGGATGGCTTGCTGAGCACTGACATCGCCATCGATCACGATATCGCCGCGACTCCAAATGGATTGCCATGCATTCTTGTGCTCTTCCATGAGCACGTCAAAGGCAGCATGAGCAGCTGATTCGGCAGCCGTCTTTGCCGCTTCTAACACTTGTCCATGCGCATGATGCAACGATGTCGCAATGCCCACGAATTTGTCTAAAACAACCGACTGCTCCTTGTCCAAAGTCACACGAAATAAGCATGAACCCGCATGCTTGGAGGTGTCATTTGAAATAGCCCGAATGGTATTGACTTCGTCTGAACCGTGCTTGTATACAGCCGTGCACATGGCCGCTGACGTCTCAAAGTTTGTTTTCTGCGTCTGGCTCAAAACACTCGAGGAACCATCGACATTGGAATCTACAGACAGTGTTTTCCAAAAAGCATCGTCCCAGTTGCTGTCTTCGTTCGAAACATTCCCGTCTATGGCTGGAGCGAGTTCGATGTTCATTGACCCAGACAACGACTTGACTGAATATCGAACAACGGCTGTTTCAGGTCTGTGCATGGAACAAAATCGCTGGGCCTCTACTGCGATGATCGCTCCATTTTGCAGCTCCACCTCGAATGCTCTTGTCAGGATGCCGTTGCGCATGTCCAAAAGCCGATAAAATTGGCGCACCTCGAGAGCCGCATTGAGGTCCAACCGTTCGCCATTCACATGGACATCAATCGAAATCCAATTCGTCGCATTCAACACCTTAGCGAAATAGTCCGGATAGCCATTTTTCCACCACCCCACTCGTGTTTTATCCGGATAGTACACTCCCGCCAAGTAGCTGCCTTGGTGGGTATCTCCCGAATAATGTTCTTCGAAATTGGCGCGTTGTCCAAACCGTCCATTGCCAATGGAGAAAAGCGATTCAGAAGCTCGAGCAGAGGCAGGATCCCAAACGGATTCTTTCAGACACCAAGGGTCTTTCACCAATTTTGACATGAATTCAGTTGCATCACTTATGAAGGAGCAAGTTCTGAATTTCATTCCAATTTAACTCACCAAAACCGGGAACAACCGCATGAGCCTGATTCAACTCATCCGCATTTCCTACGCCCAACACCCGAAATCCGCCTGTGATGCCGGCTTCCACACCTGCCCTCGCGTCTTCTATGACGAGGCAATCCGCAGGTTCCACGCCCAATGCAAGGGCTCCCTTAAGGAAAACTTCCGGATCGGGTTTCGATAAGGTCAGATGGTTCCCATCCACTATGGCATCAAAAGCGGATATCAAATTCAATTTTTCCAGAATTTGTTCTGCGTTCTTTGAAGACGATCCCAGTCCTATCCTGACACCTGCCTCTTTGAGTTCATCCATTAAATCGACGATTCCCGGAAGCGCGTCAGAAGGTTGAATTTGATCCGCTAGTCCCAGGTAATGCGCATTTTTTTTGTCCATGAGACGCAACTTGGTGTTCGAGTCTAAAACCAAATTGCCCTTTCGGAGAATAAACTCCAAGCTATCCACCCGAGAAACGCCTTTCAATTGCTCGTTGTCCTGCTCATCGAACGACACTCCTAGCTCCTCTGACAACTTTTTCCAGGCGACAAAATGGTGAGACGCCGTGTCCACAATCACACCATCCAAATCAAATATACACCCTTTGAACCTCATGCGTTTAGGCTTGGTGTTCTGACAAGATGTAACGCACGTGGTATGAAGCCAGTCCGTCAATGGGACGCTTGATGATTTGTCCCACTCGAATGCCTTCGCGTTCACATACATGCCTTAACACTGGCTGGAAATGATAAGCGACGGAGCCAACAAAATGTACAGAGACGTCCCGGTAATTGTCATAACATTTGATGTGCGCATCCACGAACGCCTGAAATCCTTCCTCCAAAAGTGAAATGATCTGAGGCACCTCTTGGTGACCACCAATGAAGGTCATGAAAGAAGCCAAGAATACGTTTGCATTGGGCTCCTTGTAGACTCGGTTGACGATGTCGTCCTTGGAAAACCCGTAGGTTTTGACAAAGTCATCATTCACGATGGGATCAAGTTTGTGATACAAATGCGACGTAAGCAATCGTTTGCCAAACCATGAACCACTCGCTTCATCTCCCAAGATGTAAGCCAAAGCAGGCACCACCTCATGTGTCTTTTGTCCATCAAAAAAGCAGGAGTTGGATCCTGTGCCAATAATGCACGTGATCGCTGGGTCCCCTTCAAACGTGCTGTATGCAGCGCCATCCAAATCGTGACCAACAAAAACAACTGCGTTGGTGAAGACGCGTTCCAATCCTTCTCTGATCACCTTGCACAAAGCCTCAGAACTACTGCCTGCCCCATAGAAAAAGACCTTCTCTACATCTGAGGCCAATTCAACTGCTTCTGGAGTGTCGAGCATCACCTTTTCCACGAGTTTGGCGTCATGGAAATAGGGATTGAAACCCATCGTGTTGAATTCACCTAGGACTTGACCGGTCGCATCGATGGCCATCCAGTCGCATTTTGTAGAGCCGCTATCCGCTATGAGAATTTTCATTATAATCGTATCAGGTTCAGTAATTGTGAGCCTTATTTAAACATTCAAATCAAATGCGATCTACCAAATCAGCCACCCGTGTGGCATAGCCTGCCTCGTTGTCGTACCAGCCGAAAACCTTAACAGTCGTACCTGTAGCCAACGTAAGGCCAGAGTCGAAGATGCATGAGTGTGGATTGCCCACAATGTCCACTGAAACAAGCGGGTCTTCTGAATACTCCAACACCCCTTTCATGGCTCCTTCTGAAGCCGCTTTCATGGCCGCGTTAATTTCTTGCGCAGTCGCAGGCTTTTTCAAGACAGCAGTCAAATCTGTCACAGACCCTGTTGGGGTCGGGACGCGAATGGCCAAGCCGTCCAATTTGCCAGCCAATTGTGGCAATACCAGACCAACGGCTTTGGCAGCGCCTGTGGAGGTCGGAATCATGCTCAATGCAGCAGCACGCGCTCGGCGCAAATCACTATGAGGAGCATCTTGTAAACGTTGGTCCGCTGTGTAGGCATGGATGGTGGTAATGAAACCATGGTCCAGTCCAAACATATCGTCCAAAACTTTCGCCATTGGAGCTAAGCAGTTCGTTGTACACGATGCGTTGGAAACAATGCGATCGTCGGCCGTCAGGATGTGATCGTTCACACCCAAAACAACCGTCTTCACATCTCCTTTAGCAGGCGCACTGATCACCACTTTCCCTGCGCCCGCCTCCAAATGCAAACCCGCCTTTTCGGCACTCGCGAACACACCTGTAGATTCCACCACGACATCAACATTCAGTTTCCCCCAAGGCAAATCCGCTGGATTTCGTTCAGCAGAAATATGAATGGTCTCACCATTGACAATGAGGTGCCCTTCTGACACGGATACTTCCCCTCCAAATCGACCGTGAACACTGTCGAATTTCAACAAATGTGCCAGCGTATTGACATCCGTCAAATCATTGATTGCTACGATACGCACTCCCTCTCGGTCCAACATCTGTCGAAACGCTAGTCGGCCGATCCGACCAAATCCGTTGATTGCTATGTTCTTCATCTTTTGTTGAGAATTGTTCAATTTTATTAAATCGACAAAATGCGCGCGATCCGCACTTCATCTTCAAGTTGCTGTGTCTTGTTTACAACGACTTCTTCGAACGGGAAATACACCAATTGATCATTGATTATTCCCGCCATGACATTCCGCTTGCCTGAAAGCAAACCCTCCACTGCAGCCACTCCAAGTTTGGAAGCCAAGACACGGTCAAAGCAACTCGGCTCGCCGCCTCTTTGTAAATGTCCAAGCACTGTAATCCGCGTGTCGTAACGCTGCTCCAACGCATGCACTCTTTTTGCAATTTCAAAAGCACCTCCTTCTGGATGCCCTTCAGCAACGATCACAATGGACGACGTCTTGTTGGATGCTTGACCCTTGTCTAAAATCGCCACCAATTCCTCGATCGAAATTCCAGTCTCAGGAGTCATAACGGCCACAGCACCGGTCGCAATGCCTGCGTGCAGTGCTATGAATCCACTATCGCGGCCCATCACTTCGACAAAGAAAAGTCGGTTGTGGCTGTCTGCTGTATCCCGAATTTTATCAACTGCCTCGACGACTGTATTCGTAGCCGTATCGAAACCTATCGTGTAATCAGAGCCCGACAGGTCATTGTCAATGGTTCCTGGCAATCCAATCACCGGGAATCCTGTTTCACGGTAAAAATGCATGGCACCGGCAAAAGTGCCATTGCCGCCAATGACGACCAACGCATCGACCTCATGCTCCAAGAGCTGCTGGTGTGCTTTCCTTCGTCCTTCTTCTGTTCGAAATTCTTGGCATCGCGCAGACTTCAAGATGGTACCACCGCGCCCAAGAATTTTGGCAACCGATCGAACATGCAACCTTTTGAAATCGCCTTGAATCAACCCTTGGTATCCCTGAAACACACCTACGGCCTCGCATCCGTGATAGACAGCAGCTCGAACGACTGAACGTATTGCTGCATTCATTCCAGGCGCGTCGCCTCCAGATGTTAAAACCGCAATCTTTTTCATGCTCTCTGTTCCTGTAATATTTGCCTCCGCTTATCTCCGGTTGGCCGGCAGCGCGCGAATATACGTTGCTAAATATTCTTATTCCAAAGCTTAGTGTATTATTTACACATTAAGGGCAGAATGAAGCGTTATGCAGTACTTTCGTTTTATGATAGA
>CALGEI010000191.1 GCA_937881575.1 uncultured Flavobacteriales bacterium
GTCAGCGCTCTTGTAATTTAGTCTAAAATACATAATTAACATATCAAAATAGCATAACATTATGATAGGATTATTTTTGTATCTTTAAGGTGTAAAAACATTGTACAATGTTCTATCAGTGGAGTAAAAAAGTGGTTGCAGATCGTTTTGAAGAGGAATTGGTCGTGGCGCATCTTGAAAAAGGCCTGTACTACAGTGTTCGTGGCGGAATTGTAGAATTATTAGATGCGATGCCATTTGACGATGCATCCCGCGGAAAGCTGGAGTGGATCGATCGATGTAATCCCGATCCGGCTGAAATTGAACAAACTCAGAAAGTTTGGGAGATGATGCTGAAGGAAGAATTGATTCTGGAGTATTCCGGTCAAATGGATCGAAGAAAGCCGGATTTTATGCTCGAAAAGCGGATTCCTTCTGAACTGCTAACCTTCGGCGATATGCAGGATTTGTTGGCACTTGACATTATCCATGAAGTGGATGATGAGGGTTGGCCTGAGCAGGAGAATGAGGAGTCTTCGTTGCCGGAACGTTCAGGTTCAGATGAAGATTCGGCATGAAACGGCTCGAATTTGATGCCTTCTTTGACCGTTCGCTGTCTGTTTTTTCAGCAGCGGAAAGCAAGTCACCGCAACTGCATATTTTAAAGGCTGACTGGAGCGGTTTTCGGGTTGAAGTGCGATGCAGTTGCACCCAGTTGTGGAAACGAATCGCTCCGGCTATTTCTCATTGGGCTGCTCCGGTAGACGATCACGCTCCGGATCTTATTTTGCATGCTTCGAGCAATCGGGCATTGCAAGAGCCGCTGGTAGCTCCCAATTGGATCGGTGGACAATTTACCGAGGCCGGTGTGCCGTTGGATATGAATGGAGAAGCAGTGGACTTTGATTTGCGGTTTCAACCATGGCATAAGCTAATCCATGCACACCGTGATGGGCATGGGCTTTTTTGGGTGGCAGATCCAGAAAAATTGCCGTGGTGGGAAGACACGTTTCCTTTCCGTGTTTTGCTTCACTGGGGTACGCGAAACACCACACTCCAGCTCATGCATGCTGCGGCCGTATCACCTGATGGCTCGTCATCTTGGCTGATTCCTGGGCCCAGCGGGTCAGGAAAGTCCACGACCGTTGTTTCGCTGCTGGAGTCTGGATTTTCTGCTCAAGGAGATGATTACATCTTGGTGGATACAGGAGAGAATCCCATGGTTTTTCCGTTGTACGATTCCATCAAGTTGACCTGGGATGCGGTAGGGTCTTGGTTTCCTCACTTAAAGGATAAATTGCGATTGCCGGCGGAAGGAGCAAAGGCAGTTTCGTCCCTCACTCGGATTGGAACCTTGGCTCGAAAAATGCCCATCCGTGGCATACTCATTCCCGAACTGCCCTCAAGTCATGAGGCATTGGATTCAATTTTTTGTGAGAAAATCAGCGCCTCAGCTGCGATGCTCGCCATCGCGCCCACCACCTTAATGCACCTTCCTGAGGATCGGCCACAATCCTGGGCCCGATTTAGAGCGCTGCTGAATCAAGTTCCAACCTTTCGTTGGGGGTTGAGTTCAATCCTGCAATTGAATCAAACGCGCTTTCCGCTTCTAGCAGAATCGAAGCTGTGGGAGGTCGCAGTCATTATGCCCGCATACAACCCGGGGCCTGAACTCGAACGAGCTTGGGAGAGTCTGGTTTCACAAAATTGGTTCAACGCTAAGTTCACCCTCTACCTGGTTGATGATGCCAGTGACGATGGCACAGCAAAAATGCGAATCGCTGCCCTCGCCGCGCATGAACCAGAACGAATAAAGCACATAACACTTGAGCGAAATTCAGGGCCAGCTGCAGCTCGCAATGCGGGCATTGATGCTGCCCAAGTGGCGGGAGTGGATTGGATTGGTTTTTGCGATCATGATGACGCCTGGCCGGAAAACAAATGGTTGCACTCCATTTCGAAGGCTTGCATGGATCCTGAATTGCAGATCGTTGGCGGTAGGGTCCAATACCACATTGTCCCAGGCGTAGAAGATCCGATTGATAAATACCTCGATGACGAACGTCACATCAGTCACGTTCATCTGGGGGCAATTTTGGTCCGACCTGAAGTCTTCGAGCGCATTGGTCATTTTGATTCGGATTTGCGTTTTAGCGAGGATTTTGATTGGTGGAACCGCGTTCGTGAAGCATCCGAACCCTTCATCATCTTGGAAAACACCATGCTCCATTACCATTGGCACGGGAATAACTCGGTCAAGGACATGAGCTCGAAGTCGCTGGGGATTTTGGACATCTTGTCCAAGTCGATTCAACGCAGACGATCGGCAAACGTGAATGGCAAGCCGCGTCCAATGGCATCCTTGCGAGATGAATCTGAGAGGTGGCGATATGATGTGGTGGTTCCGGTGTTCAATGGGATGCAGTTTCTGCCCAGTTTGTTGCAAAATATTGCCCAGCAGGAGACACCACCACATCAGGTGATTTTCGTGGATGATGCCTCGACGGATGGTTCAGCAGAATGGTTGAAGGACCAACTGCCCGGGTGGTTTGGCAATCGAGGAAAACTCATCACCTTGAAGGCCAATAATTGCGTTGCTGCGGCTCGAAATGTTGGATGGAGGGCAGGTGAAAGTGCATGGTGTGCATTTTTGGACCAAGATGATATGTGGCCGCCTGATAAGCACAGCATTCAATTAGGGGCGCTCAAAGCAGACCGAAACCGCTCGTGGGCTACCACATGGATTCAGCCCGAACTTGCGGAAGGGTTCGAATGGCCGGATAATTGGGATGTCATAAGCAAGAGTCCTCACAAGTGCGTTGTTCCCTCAGGATGGATTGTGGCTCGTTCTGCTCTTTTTGATGTTAATGGGTTCAACGAGGAATACAAGTTGAGTGATGATATGGAGTTCGTGGTCCGCATGCGCGACCGCTTCGGAGAGGAAATAGTCTGTGAAGATGTCTTCGTCATCCGTCGGTTTGGGGAACACAATAACAGCAATTAGGACGGAGGAGATGAAAATCGAACTGATGCGCATGCTTCGCGAGCGAATTGGGGCTAAACGCCAATCCAAATGAGTGAGTCACACGTTTTGATCATCATACCTGCATTCAATGCAGTGAAGTTTATTGAGGAGTGTGCGCTCTCCATACAAGCCCAAACCTATACTTCATGGCGCGGAGTCATTGTGGATGATGGAAGCTCCGATGGTACGTTCGAAGCTGCCACGGCATTGGCAAAAATGGATAGTCGATGGAGCGCAATTCGCAAAGCGAATGGAGGTGCCCCGAGTGCAGTAAATGTTGCATTGCTTGACCTTTCACCTGCAGTTTGGGCGGTTGCTTTTTGTGATAGCGATGATTTGTGGTTGCCCCTCAAACTGGAAAAACAGGTTGCCATTGCTCACAAACAGCGCGCTGGTCAGGCGGTATGGGCGATTGGTACACTGATGGAAGAATTCAATAGTTTTCAGGTGGATTCACCGAGGTCTCATACAGCACGCCCAGGATCACACAAACATTTTTGCCGCACGAATGCGTTGTTGTCGCGCGAGTTAATCGAAAATCTCGGCCCCATGGATGAGGATGTGCGATATATGGATTTTGTGCATTGGATTTCGCCCGCTTTAAGGGGAGGTGTCGAGCCTCTCTTCGTGAAAGAGGTGCTCACTCGACGCAGGGTTCACGAAAACAATATGACGGCAAAACCGGATAAGCAAAAATACCTCGAATTCCTTCGCAATCACATGCGCAGCGGCCAAATGTAAATCCCGTCAAAGTGACTCATTCCAATCATTCAGATGAAAATTTGATGGTGCTGGTCAAAGCACTTCTTTCTCCTGATTCCGAGAATGCAAAGTTGTGTTTAGAACAATGGGAGCGGGCAACGGATGTGTCCGATTTGGATGGTCGGGCATTGCGGTTAATTCCGCTTCTATCGGATCGGTGTAAACAGCACAAAATTGAAATTCCTTTTCCCAAAGCCGTGTCGAAGATGGAGCGGTATTGGTGGCTGAAACACCGCTGGAACGAACGCGTAATTCAGCCGCTCCTCGCGCATTGGATTGAACAGGGAATGACCCCTGTCGTGATCAAAGGACTGGCAGTTCAAAACCAAATTGCTCGGCCTTTAAATCGCACCATGTCCGACATCGATGTGTGGTTGCCGTATGAGCAGATTGATGCGGCAATTGACTCATTGTATGCAGCGGGTTTTGAGATGGATGCGTCGATTCGAATGCGTTATGAACAGAATCCTGAGCGCTACAGATTATTGAGACATGCAGTACCCTTTCATCACACAAAGCTCGATGTTGAATTCGATCTTCATTGGCGATTGGGGGGGTTAGTTGCTCGAAACCGGGTTACAGACTGGCTTTCAAATTCTGCAACGGTTGAATTGACCCTTGACGGCTGGGCGAAAGGCATTCGGGCTATGTCAGGTGTTCCTCTGGTTCGAACGATCATGGGGAATGGTTATATGGATGGCAACTGGTCATCTGCGATGTGGATTTTTGATCTTCATCAGTTGACTCAGAATTGGTCCTTGGCCGATTGGGAAGAGTTGAAGAAGAGCTTTTTTGAAGATGGTGTGGATTTTATGTGGTTTTGGTGTTTGAGCACGTTGTTTGAAAACGGAGCGAAATTGCCCCCGAAATCGTTTGAAGCGGCGACCCCACAACCATCGATTCGTTATCGAAGGAACATTTACTATCCGCACAAAGACATGTATGTGCGTTATGTAAGTATTCTTGCGCGTGTGCATCTTTGCAAAGTCATGTATTCGGCCTTTCGACATACACAATACCGCGCCTACGGTGAGCGATTCCCTCGAAAAGTGAAAATCTTCGTTGCATTTTTCCA
>CALGEI010000192.1 GCA_937881575.1 uncultured Flavobacteriales bacterium
TGCTGCATCGCGACGAATCGAAAATAGTCCCGCCACAGCAACTCGAAAATCAACCAATACGTGCTTTCATTGGCTTCGATTTCGTGTTCATAGCGCAAAACCTCAGAGTGAATCTGCCGAGCACTCAGGCATCCCCAGGCGAGCCAAGGACTGAATTTGCTCGAATAGTCGTATCCCAACAGACCGTTGCGCGTCTCTTTGTAGCGACTCAATAATCGGGTGTCCCATAGATACGCCTCGAGCCGTTTCTTGCCTGCCAGGGCTCCTCCTTCGAATACCATGGCTCCGGGCACAGCCGGGGGGCAACGGACCGATTCACAACGCTGCAACCAACCCCCAACCTGGAGCGCGTCCACTTCAATGGGAGAGGGCCATCGTTTTACGTGGACGAGAGGACGAACCTTCAAACCTCCTTTTTCAACTTTATTTCGGAATCGGCTAAACACCTCGGGTAAATCACTCAAGGACATGGGCAAGTCTTCCGGATGGAGGAGCGTCTGGCCTTCAATCCAATGCGCCGAAATCACGGATTCAATTCGATGCTCAGCGTCTATTTCTTCCTGCGTATGCTCCTTTTGACCAAAGACTTGAGAGCAGCCCAGCGTGTTTGCTGCCTCGAGAATACACGTGGCGGGGTCGCCGGTTAAAATCACTAGCTCATGGCCCTGCTCAAGCAAGGCCTGTTCCAAGGCTAGAACCGATTGCACCATGAACCGCATGCGATGTGGTCCCATCCGGTCAAAGCCATGGACTGACGGGGCAAACCAGCGCTCATCGATGATAAAAACAAACGCAGCGGATTCCACATTCTGGGCCATGGCGTGCAGGGCGGGGTTGTCATCCAGCCTTAGGTCGTTTCGGAACCAGTACAGCCCGCGTTGGATCTTTGAGTTCACAGGGATTCGATGTTTTCCAGATGGTGTGCTGCGGTTTCGAGAAGTGCCTGCTGTTTCGCGGGTTCCATCTTGTCCCACGTGCGGTAGGCCATGCCAATGCGGGGATTGCGTTCCAGTTTACTGCGATGGCGCACGTGGAAGTCCCAGTACAAACTATTGAATGGACAGGAGGAGGCGCCCGTTTTGTCTTGAGCGCGGTAGTGGCAACTGCTGCAATACGGCCCCATTTTTTTGATGTATTGAGCGCTGCTCACGTAGGGTTTTGAGCCTACGATGCCTCCATCCGCGAATTGGCTCATTCCGCGTGTATTGGTGATTTCCACCCACTGCAAGGCATCGATGTACACACCCAAATACCAGGCGTCCACTGCATCGGGATGAACGCCTGCGAGCAAGGCGAAATTGCCAGTAACCATCAGACGCTGGATGTGATGAGCGTAGGCGTGTTCGAGTGTTTGGTCAATCGAATGAGAGAGGCATTTCATCTTGGTTTTCCCGGTCCAAAACCAGGAGGGCAACGGCTGCTGGTGGTCGAAAAAATTCAAGGCTTCGTAGGCGGGCATCTCTGCCCAGTACACACCTCGCATGTATTCTCTCCAACCCAGAATTTGACGAATGAACCCTTCAGCTTGGGAGATGTGTACCCTCTCCGGATCATGCCGCCAGGCTTGTTCAACGGTTTGAACAACTTCATGTGGCGAGAGCAGTTTGACATTCATCAAAAAACTCAATCGCGAATGATAGACGGTCCAACATTCGGTGGTCATGGCGTCTTGAAAGTCGCCAAAAAACGGGAGCAATTCTTCGGCAAAATGCTCCAACATCTCGAGCCCTTCCGCTCGAGTCAATGGCCATGGAAAGGCATCTGCGCGAATGCGTCCAATCGTCTCGACCCCACTGGATTCCAAAAGTGTCAACACTTCGCTGACATTTCTATGAAACAGTTTGGGAGGAGGAAGGGTGTGGTTTTTGGGAAGCTTTTGACGATTGGAAGCATCAAAATTCCATTCTCCGCATTCGGGTTCCATCGTCGGCGTCATGAGGATGTTGTGCTTTTTCCGCATAGCGCGATAAAAGGTCTCGAGCCGGTAGGTTTTTTTGCCCTTGAAAAAGGCAGCTAGCTCCTCACGTTCGGTGAAGAAATGCTGTGAATCTGAAATGCTCCAAGTCCAGCCCCGACGGTCGCAAATCGCGCTCCATTTCGCGAGTATTTCATCCATGCGGTATTCATCGGGCTGTTGCCAAG
>CALGEI010000193.1 GCA_937881575.1 uncultured Flavobacteriales bacterium
GCTAGGCTCAGCTCTGCAAAAGCTGCTACAGCGGTTCGAATCCGCTTCGGACCTCAACGAACAAAAAGAAAGCCCCGTTATCATTGCGATAGCGGGGCTTTTTTGATGTTGATTGTATGCATGGCTCTGCAAGGCCTTTTGACCAGCCCGAACGTCCTAACCAGCATTCAATGGAATTGCACAGCCTTACTCCACAATAAACTTGTGTGTTTCGCCTGCTTGTGTTTTGACCGTGTAGAGCCCTTTTTCCCAGGCACTGACATCGACCACCCAACTTGCAACTGCGCTTATTTCCTCCACCAACTTCCCAACAGCATCAAACACCTGAAGCGCAGAGGGGGAGCCCATGGTGATGGTCAAAATGGACGCAACGGGATTGGGGAAAATCGAGATGGACGCGTCACCGAGTTCCTGGACGGCGTTCGCGATTTCATTGCACGTCACGCTGGCGACCATCCCCGATGAGGCGTGACCGTAGGAGGTGCAGTCATAGAGATACACTCCGGGGACTGTAAACGTGTAGGTTCCGATACAAACGCCTTCTTTGGTGCCGTTGTTGGCCTCAAATGAAAACGACTCGGGATTGTCAAATGGCATGGATGTGATGGAGCTCACCTCGGCATTGACATCGTGATAACCGTCGTAATTCACCCAACCCACGACCGTTCCCGCATCGACAACGAGATCTTGGGGACTGTACGCCATGCCGGCAGCTGAGACGAGGACATTGGCCCCGGGACAGATTTCATCTTGGCTCAATCCAATGAGAGAGAACAGGACAAGACTGCATGCGATGAATAGGTATTTCATAGGGAACAAAATTTAAAATGGATTTGACTCTTGTAGAATAGTTCGCGGGATGCTAACCATTGACAAGGGTACGTTCTTTTCTTTATCAAAGAGAATCCATGGTTTCAAAGCCAAGGCAATTGCAGGATGACTTTGAATCAAAAAACGAGGCTCGTCTCACTAAAAAAAGGCCGGGAATGCGAACGTCACGCCGTCTTCAATAGTTTTTTCACCCACATTGGATTTGCCCCAGAAATTAAAAAAGACCAACTGATATGGAGAAAGGTCCAGCCATAAAAGATCCCTTCAGTGATTGCCAAGGGGAGCACATTCTGATAAGTTCGGACATACCAATACAGGAAAACCATCCCAGCTAAACAACCTAAATTGAGGGAAACAGTTCTTAGCCAATAGGTTTTAAGTGATGGGCCATTTAGCATCCCTGGCCGTGCCAAGGGAAGGAAAATGTAGAACACAACATGGTAAAGGACGATGACCCGCCAGTCAACTTTAATGAAGTAGCTCAAGACGCCAAACGCTGGTCCAATGATAAGCCAGGGGTAGGCATATAGCACTTCTTTCAATGTGATTTTCCCGAGAGATTGCAGTCTTCGTCGAGACCAAAACCAGGCAATCGTTCCAATGACAATACCGCCCCACCCCAAAATGAAAACAAGTTCTTCAAACCGTGTATCCCTCGAAACGATAGCAAAGTAGCTACCGATAACAACAATCAAATTCGAAGTTCTTACTTGGGTCATCTCAGGAGTCCCTTGAGATCTCACAAAATACGATTCTGATAAGGCGTGGTGAATTCCAAAATAAAATACGAGGACAGGAATCAACCAATCTTTTCCTAAGGGAATAAAGGCGATGGGAATTAAAAGCAACAAAAGTGTCTTGGGTCGATCCCGATTCCAGGAATGACTTAATCCGCGTACCGAATACACCAACCCCAGAATATAATGAGCAAAGGTCGTGCCGAGCAATAAAATGTTGAATGACGATGTTGATCCCAGTGTTCCGTTATCCGTTGTTGCCGCCCAGAAAAATGAGAAAATCAACGAGGGTACAAGAATCAAAAGTCGATTCGGTGACAAGGCATTTGTTACAGACATAGAGAGAAGATACGAAATATTTGAAACAGAATGTGACAATTTCCGTAGAAGCACACTAATGCAATTCAATTCAATCACATTTGCAGTCTTTTTGACTGGTGTTATGCTGCTTTTCTGGTATATCCTAAACCATCCGAGCAGGATTACCCTTCGAAATCTATTTTTATTGGCGGTAAGCTATCTGTTTTATGGATGGTGGGATTGGCGATTTCTAACCCTGATTGCAGCCAGCTCGGCGATTGACTTTGTCGCAGGGAATAGAATTGGATCAAGCACGGATCGTCGAAAGCGTCTTGCTTGGCTATGGGTAAGCATTGTCGCGAACCTTGGAATGTTAGCCGCATTCAAGTATTTCAATTTCTTTCTTGAATCTGCGGATGTCCTTCTGGGAGCATTGGGTTCGTCCGTGATGGACCTGAGGTTGGATTGGATTTTGCCTGTTGGAATTAGCTTCTACACATTTCAAACCCTCAGTTATAGCCTTGATATTCATAGCGGTCGCATGAAACCAGTCAAGGATCCTGTGGCATTTTTTGCCTTCGTGGCATTTTTCCCGCAACTCGTAGCGGGTCCCATTGAACGGGCGCGTGATCTCCTTCCACAATTTAGCAAGTACCACGCGTTTGATTCAAAAGCGGTTAAATCAGGACTGATGCTTGTCGTGTGGGGCATTTTTAAGAAAGTGGTCATTGCCGATCGATTGGCGCTTTATGTCAATGATGCGTATGCAAATCCGGACATTTTAGTTGGGCCATCTGCGATTGCCGCGGTAGTGTTTTTCACCTTCCAACTCTACATAGATTTTTCTGCGTATTCCGAAATAGCGATTGGTTCAGCGCGTATGATGGGCTTTCGGTTATCGACTAATTTCCGTCGACCATTGCTTGCGGAGAGTTTCAAAGATCTATGGGCGCGCTGGCACATTTCGTTAACGACTTGGTTTCGAGATTACGTGTTCCGACCGTTGAGAAACCTTCCTGGTGGAAGAAATCGAAGAGCTTTGAATGTACTGATTGTGTTCTTTTTGACGGGACTTTGGCACGGTGCAGATTGGACTTTCATCATTTGGGGATTACTCAACGGGCTTTATCTGCTGTTCTTTGACACCCTGGTGATCGGTCCTATGCGTAAAATTCCTGAGCCACTTTCTAGAATCCTTCGAACGTCTTTTACCACTGTTTTCATGTATACAGCGTTGATTCTATTCAGGGCTCCGGACATGGCCATTGCTCAAGATGTGTTTTTAGCGCTTTTTGATTGGGACTTGACGCAATTAGACGCCAACCCTGTTCGTCTTGGAATGGTGGAGAGAGAATGGCGGATGTCATGGATTTTATTGGTGGGACTTTTTTCACTTGAAATTCTCGTTGAAGCAAAACCCAAATTAGAGGCCTTCTTCTCTGGCGGGATAGGTCTCAAGCGATGGATGGTCACATGGCTGCTAGCAATGGCCATTATTCTCTTGGGCTCTTATGGCCTCAATGTCTTGGACCAAGAGTTTATTTATTTCCAATTTTAAGGAAAGCGGAATGATACAATACCGAAAAATCACGAATTTTTTCTTGCAGGTTGCATTCGGACTTTCTTGCATCATTGCGACAATTATGTGGCTTGACGCCCGAGGGGTTTATGACGAAAAGGATGCCGATCACGTAGAGCAACGTTGGGAAAGCCTCTACAACTTGACGGATTCAGTAGAAATCGACATACTCGTTCTTGGGAATTCACACGCTTTCACAAGTGTCAAGCCGAAGCTGCTTAGCGCAGGAACGGGCATGACGAGTTTCGTCTTGGCAAACAATGGAACGATTTTATGTGATTCTTATTGGACCCTTCGAGAGGCCTTAGATGTGTGCACGCCACAACTCGTATTGGTTGAAACGACAGGCATGGATATGCAGGAGTCAAAAGAAGATGATTCGGGTTTTTTTGTGAATCAACTCCGGGCATTCCATGCAAGAAGAAATTGGCGTTTGAAGCTTCAGTCAACCCCTGACTTGTTTAATTTGGATGATTGGGGCACAGCGTGGAGTCCAACGGTTCAGAATCACCATTTGTTCTGGACAGAGCCAGAGAGAATGCTGACAAATATTTTTCGAGGTGCTCCGACTCTTCAGCCCAATATTGAAAAGCTCTTTCTCGGTCGATACGCTCGATTCGGATCAGGTCTAACCGACAGTACTCTTGCCGTTTATGAGAGTCAAGGACCGACTCTAGATGGGTATGATGAAGGGGTAAGCCAAGAAAACGCGGAATATGCTCAGCGTATCATGGAACTGGCTAGTGAAAAAGGGTTTGAAGTGGCGTTTGTCTCAACACCGATGTTTGAAAAACATTGGAAAAATGTGGATCAACGCAATTTAGCTCTTGCATCTGTGATCGATCCCTTGGAAGCTGAATGGCTGAACTTACAGGCCGATGAGTCTCTGACAAGCAGACCCGCTTTATTTGAAAACACAACTTCAAAAAATCAGCACATGACGATTCATGGGTCATCTGAGGTGACACACAGACTGATTCGTTGGATTAACGAAAACGCAGACTGGAAGTTCAATCGTCCGGGTTGGAATGGAGACGAGATGTGGCACAAGCTGTTTGCCGAGCAAGATGGTTACTTGAGTTTTTTCCCAAGTCAAGAAAATCACCCTGGAACAGTAATGAGGGTCAAGCGTCTTAATATTCGCCGGAAAAACCTTCCGACTGTGAATGTTGCAGAGCTCATATTTTTTGCAGGAAGTAATGTTATTCGCCCTACTATAGATTGTTTTGCCAAGGTGTATCCAACGGTTTTCAGCAACCAGGGTGGCCCGGAATCACAGAGTATGCTATTGGAATATGATCATGTTGATGAGCTTTCGGGAGAGGTGAATATCAAGAGATTGAGATTGTTGTTCGATAGAAATACCTCATCCGATTCCATTTGGTTATATCGATCAACCGTCTCGAACGATCTAGTCAAGCGGATTAGGGGCGCTCAGTTTTTGCCAGGTTAAATTTTGTATTGAGCTGTTTTTGACTGAAAACCAGGCCTTTTCGGAAAAATCAATGAAGCCTTGGTAGTGGTCTAATCGCGGAGCTTGGACGAATTTCACGTTCTGCACGGGGTGGTCGACTCATCCGGTTGTTCTGTTAAAACCCGCATTTGTGGGCAACCAACGACAGCTTTGGGGTATTTTTGCTTGTCGGCTCTGATTTGAGCCTACTTTTCAATCAACTTGAAATGAAGCATTTGACCTCTGTTATTCTTCTGTTTTTTGTTTTTGTAATGCCGTTCAGCGTCTACGCTCAAGTGGATGATCTAGGTGAAGTCATCGAGTGGTTGGAAGATCAATGCGCATCGGACGTTGCGGACAGCTGGATGTATTGCGGTGTTTTGGAATTGGCCAATGACTGCATGGCAGGAGATACGTTGGCTTGCGAGGAGTTGGCTGGAATCTTGGCCGATTGGGGAGAATTGGACGATGACGGGGACGACGATGACGGGGACGACGATGACGGGGACGACGATGACG
>CALGEI010000194.1 GCA_937881575.1 uncultured Flavobacteriales bacterium
AATCAACCTCCGATGGTCTTCTACAAACTCGCTGCTTGAACCATGAAATCCACCTTAACTTGCCCTCAAACGTGTCCAACTGAATCCGACCACTTCACATAAGATTTGCTGAGCCGGTCCTTAAGCCCCGGACTCGCGGGGACTATCGAACAATTGCTCGAATGATTCCCCTTCATCTAGTCCACACAGGGAGCGCAGTTCACTTCGCTGGTTGTACCAGTGGCCAAGACTAACATCAAAGTAATCGGCGCATTCTTTGGCGGCGTGTCCTTGAATGATGAGGTACAAAAAGAGTCTTTGTCTCTCAGACAGTTGATCCCACAACGATTTGTTTTTGAAGGTGTCCTCAATGGATTTTTGGAACAGGGATAGTTTGAGCTCTGACAAGGCGATTTGGTAGCGCCGCGGCTGGGAGCCATCTTGCAGAAGTTCTTTCAGTTGAGCGATGATTTCTGGCATGGGAAGATCCGGCTGTAACCTGACCCTGTTGCGTAAGAGCCTCCTGGCCAACGCCACAGCACAAAGCGTTAACAAGATGAATGAGCCGAACAACATCAACACGAGTGGAGCTGTTTCTCTGAAATCGGGCTTTAACTCTTCAAGTGAGGGATGACTGGGGGATAACGCGCCTGTTCGGGATTCGTTAGAAAGGAATTTGGTTCGGATATATCCAGCCAGGCGCCATTGAAATTTGTCGATTCCTGAAGTATGCGCCAGTTTTGAAAGGCTCATCCATTGGTTCGAATCGAGCTCCCATGTGAGCAACAGACGGGCAGAAGGCGTCAGCAATTCTGAAGATATTTGCCGCCGATTGATTTTGCCCATTAAGACACACCATTCCTCAAACTTGTTAGAATCCAAAGCCAACTCGGACCACTCATTCAACGTCTGCGGGTCAGTCTTCCCACCTTCTAGCTGTCGATGAAGTTGTGCAAATCGATCTTCCTGACCCGGGGCCGATGCGGTGGAGATGAGCAGGATTGAAATCCACGCGGTCCGCTGCATGTTCAAGGTTCTGCGTATCATGTCGAGTTTTTGTTCATTTCGATCCAAGATTCTAGGTTTTCCACCTCAGAAATCCCGAGTTTTTTTCGAATCGACGACCTGAGCGCATAGATGTAGCTTGGGCTGAGGTTTTTGCGAATAGCCAGTTCTTTGGGTCGTTCCTTTGCTGCAGCGGATTGTAAGACGATAAACTCCAATTCACTCAATTCAATGCCTTCAGGAAAATCGATTTTAGTGGATTTCGAAGGAATGAATCCGGATAGCGAATCCAATATTGCTTGTTGTTGTTTCACTTGCCGGGAGCTATTGGGCCAATCATTCAGCGCTTGCAACTGCTGATTCAGGAATTCATCATTCGCTCCTATTGACTTGGAACTATGAAAAATTAGGAAGAGCACGAAACAGCATAAGATGGCGTTTGCGATGAAAAGAGCGTTGCTTTTGAATCTGGTGGAGCTGAAGATGTTCGGGGTTTCGATGCGAGTCGAGTTGAATTGGTCTTTGAGGTCATCCAATTCCTTCCAAAACATCACCAATCCAGCAAGATCATCAGGCCACAAATTGTTGTAATCCGTCAGCAGATCCGAGAGCTCCGATGCTTTATCTGACTCGCCTTGTGTCCTTTCGATTTCGTTCAATAAATTGTACAACAATCTGGATTGGGATGCATAGAATCCCTCTTCCTTAATCAGGGATGAATACTCGGTCATCAAATGAAGCCATACGGATGACTGAATGCCCGGGCTGCCCCAATCGATGTTCCTCCAATTTTCTTTGATGAATACCGTATCCCGCATCATGCCCCGAGCCCAGAACTCATTTACGGCAATTGTCATGGATTGAATATGCAGCATTTCTTGAGATGGCTTCGATTCGGATGATTCGACCATCTTGTCCAAATTTGATTTGGCTTCTTCCACCCAAGCCAATGCCAATTCCGGTTTTTGAAATGCCAAGTGTATGGCGGCAAGATTGTTAAGTAGCATGTAAGCCTCATCGAGGTTCGATTTGTCCGTGGCCATCCAAGCGTCTTCAAAACATGTGATGGCGAACTCCCATTGTCCGGTTGCGAAATAAGTCGCGCCCAAATTGGAGTGAACCTCGTCCATTCGTTGATGCCCTTCTTGTTCTGCATTCGCGAAAGCATTTAACGCTTCTTGAAAGTCTCCGTTGTAATAGTGAAAGGAGCCTAAAATGGCGTGGATCAAAGGAAAAACATTGGGGCATGGTGTTAGTTGCCCTGCCAAAACAGGTAGCCGATGGGGCTCGAATTCTGCGAAGATGCAAAAGGCCACTTCTCGTTCTCGACAGTTCCCATGCATCCAAAGGTTCTCAGCTCGGTCCAATTCGCACGAACTGCTCGGTGCACATTCCTTGATGATGGACTCAAGCAGCTCGGAGGAATCATTTGAATCACTCACTGAAGACGCTCCAGCGTTGGCGAACGGAATGGTAAGGATTCCGCTGAGGGTAAACATGAAACGAAGATGGAGGTGCATGAACACGCAGTCCAGAAGTGATGTTTGCGACCAAGATACCTTTTTTCGATTCGCTGAGTGACTCATTTCACCTTGCTATTTGACATGATGTCACATAATATCCTTTGCTTCAAGGTCGGCACACTTGTGTTTCATATGCAAAACAATTTCTTCTAAGTAGCTGATTAACAACGAACAAAGATTGTAGGAACCCCTGAGTTGTGTTCAAGATCTTTGTTGAATGTGAGTGGAGCGCTTTAGTGGATGAAAATGGGTGTTTAAGAGGGTTAATTTGTGTTTTCGTAGATAGAGACATCATACAAAAGACAGATGAAAAAATTATTTCAGCTCCTGCTGGCCTCATTGCCATTTCTGTTTTTGCCAGTGATTTTGCAAGCTCAACTTGACGAGCAGGTTCCTTACCAAGGGGACCCACTGTTAACGAACCCGCTTCAAATTCTAGAAGATGGCAACGGTCACGTATTCATGGAATGCGATTGGCAAACCATGATTTCGATGATCCGGGACCTCGAGGAGCGCATCGCTGGCGAGGTGGAGACCGATACCATTTACGGTGATTACCTGACGAAGGAATTGGGGGGAAATCGCATCTACATGCGCTACGAGTGCGTCGTTTTGCGGGACTCGATTTTGTCTTTGCAAGTGGCGTACGATGGCGTGTTGTCTCCTCGTGTCACGTTGGATTCTGCGGTTGTGCTTTCTGACATCAGCGCAGCATTGAGTGCAAGTTTCACGGGGAGTGGTGTGGAGAGTTCGGGCTTCAAATGGGCAGAGGACGCTTTGCTGACCTCCCCGCAATCGGGGATTGGTACGGGGGCAACAAGTCCAATTGCTGACACGTTGACGGTTCTGAATCCTGGGAAGGTTTATTACTTCACGGCTTACGCGGTGAAAGGTGCGGAGTATTTCTACGGAGATACCCTGCCTTTGCTTACCCTCCCTGGTATTACGACGAATGCCGCATACGAAGTGGTTGCTGATGCAGCCATTTTGAGTTCGACCTACGCAGCAGATAGCATTGATGGGCAAGGTTTTGTTTGGGGGCAGCAGCGAGATTTGAGCGATGGCTCGAGTGTATCTGCGGATACCACCGACGGCAGTACGTCGATTGCATATGAGTTGAGTGGGTTGGCTTCAGGTGAAGCCCATTATTTCAGTGCGTTTGCGTCGAATGCTTCGGGAACGATGTTTGGTGATACGTTGTCTCTGGTCACCCGGCCTGGTGTCACGACGGTACAGGCGAATGTGCTTTCTTCCCGTGCAGCGACGCTCAATGGAACGTTTGCTGCGGATTCGATCGCGGCACAAGGGTTTGTTTGGGGGGTGCAATCGAATTTGAGTGATGGGGCGGATGTTGCATCGGATACGACTGCTGGGAGTTCGTCCTTTGACTATGCGCTGTCCGATTTGACGGAAGGGGTGTTGCACCATTTCAGTGCTTACGGAACGAATTCCACGGGAACCACACGCGGGGACACGTTGACGTTCCTGACCCTGCCTGGGATCACGACGGTCGCCGCTGATGACGTAACGGGAGTGTCAGCTATGCTGAACGCAACATTTTCCGCGGATTCCATCACAGATCAGGGGTTTGTGTGGGGATTGCAAGTGGATTTGAGCGACGGAACCAGTGTTTCTGCAGACACGACCACAGGGAGCACAGCGATCGAGTATGCATTGACCGGTTTAACAGAAGATTTTATGCATTATTTCAGTGCGTATGCCATGAACGCTTCCGGAACGTCTTACGGTGACACCTTGTCATTTGTACCCCATGTCCCCCCAACGATGACGATCACCGCGGCTGAGGTTTCGGACGGTGAATCATCGTCCCATGCGTCCCTTTTCCTGACGTTTGCGTCTTCGGAGAGCACGACGGACTTTGGTGAAGCGGACATCACGGTGACGAACGGGGCGATCTCTGGCTTTTCCGGTTTGGGAACGATGTACGTCGCTACGTTCACGCCAGATGGAGCCGGCGCTTGTACAATCAACGTAGCAGGCGGAACGTTCACCGATGCTGCTGGCAACAGCAACACGGCTGCGGACGAGTTCAATTGGACGTACTCGGCCCCCTTGGCGGGAGAGGGTTGCATGGACAACTCAGCCTGCAACTATGATGCTACTGCAACCATCAATGGCGGCTGCAGCTATGCCACGCTGTGGTATGCCGATGCCGATGGGGATGGCGTTGGTGCGACCTATGATTTTGTTTCGGACTGCAGCCAGCCCACGGGATATGTTGCGACAAGTGGTGATACCTGTCCAAACGATGCGAACAAACTCAGCCTTGGTACCTGCGGCTGCGGCAACGTCGATGTGGACGTCGACGCCGATGGTTTGTGCGACACACAAGACGGCTGCACAGACACCTCCGCGTGCAATTACACCAATCCAGTCGCGACGTCGTGCCTGACCATCAACAGCTGTGGCAATTGCGCACCGGCAACGACTGTGACGTGTGGCTTGCAGGGCGCCTGCAATTACGACCCGACGGGAGATTGCTTTGATGCAGACCTCTGCGATTTTGACATTTGCGCGGGATGCATGAACTCGAGCGCGTGCAATTACGATAGCGGGGCGAGCATCAGCGCGCCTTTGACCTGCACCTTCCCGACTTACAGTTGGGAAGATTGCGACGGGAATTGCCTGAATGACGCCGATAGCAACGGCATTTGCGACGAGGTTGATGTCGAAGGTTGTACCGAAAGCGATGCCATCAATTACAACCCGAACGCAACGGTGGACAATAACAGTTGCTTCACAGTTCTCGTCGGATGCGTGATTCCAAGTGCACTGAACTACGATGAGAATGCCACGGTTCAAGGCTCACCACTGAGCAGTTACTGCACCTTCCCTCCGAGCACTGGCTCGATGCCTGGACCTGGCATGGCCTTCGTTCCGGTATTTGGTTGCATGGATAGTCATGCTTGCAACTACAATTCTGAAGCGACGAGTAACGACGGGAGTTGCGAATACACGTCATGCCAAGGGTGCGACCAGGACTCCGCTTGCAATTACGACGACAGTGCCGTTTACAACGACGACAGTTGCGAATGGGACAGCTGTGTGGGCTGCATGAATGTCAGCGCCTGCGACTACGACTCCACAGCGACCATCGAGGACGCTTGTGATTTTGTTAGTTGCCTAGGGTGCACCAATCCAGCAGCGACCAACTACGATTCTGTGGCGACCATTGATAACAACACGTGCATCATCGATGGCTGCACGAATGCCAGCGCCTGCAACTACGATGCCTCGGCCACGAACAACGACGGCAGTTGCACCTACGCCTCAGCGTTTTATAACTGCGACGGAGAGTGCAACAATGACTCAGATTCAGACGGCATCTGCGATGAGCTCGAAGTTAGCGGTTGCACGAATGCGAGTGCTTGCAACTACAATACGTCGGCAACCAATGACGACGACAGTTGCACGCTCCCACAGACGTGGTATGAGGATGTGGATGGAGATGGGTTTGGCGCCAGCGGCAGCAGCACCAGCGCATGCATCGCCCCAGCCGGCTACGTTGCAAACGCTACGGACAGCTGCCCAGCGAACACGAACAAAACCGACCCCGGTATTTGCGGATGCGACGTGCCCGACACCGACAGCGATAGCGATGGGACGCCCGATTGCAGCGACAACTGCCCGAACGATTCTGCGAAAACCCAGCCGGGTGATTGTGGATGCGGCAACCCGGACACCGATAGCGATAGCGACGGCATTGCCGATTGCAACGACGCCACTCCACCCACGATGACCATTACAGCCACTGAAGTGGCGGACGGCGGATTGTCGTCCGACGCGTCGCTTTCGTTGACGTTCACGTCTTCGGAGAGCACGACGGACTTTGCTGCAGCGGACATCCCGGTGACAAACGGTTCGATTTCCGGCTTCACTGGTTCAGGAACGACGTACACGGCTACGTTCACGCCAACGGGCATAGGCGCTTGCACAATCAACG
>CALGEI010000195.1 GCA_937881575.1 uncultured Flavobacteriales bacterium
TCTCCAGCGCTATTGATATTGGCTCCAAAATTCACAGGTGTGCCAAATGCATCTTCTTTGCTGTCATAACTCACATACCACAAGTCCTTTCCTCCAAAGCCGCCCGGCATATCAGACACGAACATCAAGAAATCATTCTCCACCGTAAATGATGGGTGACCAACTTGCGAACTATCATTTGAATCGCGATCAATTAACTCGACAACTTCTGCTGGTCCAAAACGTTGACCCATCGCATCCGCTCGGTAGATATCGCAGGCAAATGAGTTCTCATCATCGGAGACACATCGCGTGAAATAAACTTTCTTATACTTCTTATCAAAGGCCACCGTGCCCTCGTTGGACGGAGTATTGACTGTATTATTGAGAGGCTCAGGGGTGCTCCAACGCCCTTTTTTATCCTGTTCGGACCGGAACAAGTCCATATAACTTTCCCCTGTAATGGGGTCTTCCCCAGAGCCCGTAGAGGATTCTCGAGAAGATGCAAAAACAACTTCATCTGCTTTGTTCGAAGCGAAAGCTATTCCAAAATCATAGGCATCCGAATTGAGCAGAAGCATATTCTCTACGCGATAACGACTGGGTGGCTCATCAAGTGCCAACGCGTCATTGTCAGCTGCAAGAATCTTTTGATCCGCAATACCTTGGTCACCACCATTTTCCTTGAACGCCATGAACCATTCGATGGCATCATCAAATTTCTGTTGCGAAGACATGACCTCGCCATAGTTCAAAAAGACCTCAGGATGCTTTTCACCATACCGCAATCCGATGGCCTTATCGTACCACTCTTCAGTTGCAGCAGGATCCATCAGCATTCGGAAACTCTCCCCAATCATAAATGCGATGCGCCCTTTCTCATCAATCTCCTTCACTTTAGCGTAGGCCTTGATGTATTCTTGAGCGGATACGTGAAATCCTCCTCGAGCATAGGCTGCATCAGCAACTGCTGCGTAATCCGTTTGGGAAAAGGCAGCACCGAAGGTGATGGTCAGCAGCAGGCAGGTCATCCCTATCCGTGTGTAAAAAGCTTGCAGGTAGTTGTGCATTTCGAAACCTTTGAATCAGTTCCCGAATGTAAGGCACGAAGGTTAGAACAAAGAAATGTTGCCTAAAAAACCCTGACAAAATTCACTCCAATAAAAAGAGGAGGCGAATCCAATTCAGGAAACGCCCCCTCTTCTATCAAGTCTATTCGATGAAAACGAGACCCCGTAATCTTATCGGGTGAACAACAATTCAGCAAACTTAGGCAGAGGCCAAAGCGCGTCGTCCACGGTCACCTCCAACTCGGCACAGGTTGCTCCCAAAGACTCCATCAGCGGCATCACTTTCTCTGCATACCCCTTGGCCTTTTTGGAAACGGATTCAATGCTTTCCAAATCGTCATGTGTGGACTGCAATGTGTTGGCTTCCGCATGCATTTGCTGGATCAAGGCTCCCGCTTTTTTGATGAGATCCAGTTGAGCTCCGGAATACTTTGCGGCTTCTTTCCCTAAAACATCATTGAGCCCCTGCACATTCATAAGTAGCTGGCTTTGATAATCAACAGCCGCTGGCAGGATCGACCCGCGAGCCATCTGCAACAAAACGTGGGTTTCAATTTGGCGCTTCAAGATGTAATTCTCCATCTCCACTTCGTAACGAGCATGGAGCTCTTCCTTTCGGAGCACTTGTTGCTTTTCGAACAAGGCAATGACCTCAGGACGATTGAACACCGCCAAGGCATCGGGTGTATTCGTTAGGTTCGAGAGGCCACGCTTGGCCGCTTCAACCACCCATTCATCCGAATAGCCATTGCCTTCAAAACGAATCGCCTTGCTCTGGGTAATAAGTGTTTGCAGCTCTTTCAGAATGGCGTCATCCTTCTTGTCTCCTTTTTCAATGCGTTGGTCGACCGCCACCTTGAACAACTCCAATTGTTCTGAGACTATGGTGTTCAAAACGATCATGGGAACCGCGCAATTGGCTGTGCTTCCGACAGCCCGCAATTCGAATTTATTGCCCGTAAAGGCGAATGAAGACGTGCGGTTGCGGTCGGTATTGTCGAGCAAGACTTCCGGGATGCGGCCGATTTCTAATTTCAGCGCTGTTTTGTCCTCTGGAGTCAACTTTCCCGCCTTGATGCTCGTCTCTAATTCATCCAACAGTTCGGACAATTGAGAACCAATGAACGCGCTGACAATGGCCGGAGGCGCTTCGTTTCCTCCCAATCGATGATCATTCCCTGCTGAAGCGAAAGATGCTCGAACGACATCCGCATGCTTGTGCAACGCCGCCAACGTATTGACGAAGAACGTCAAGAACCGCAAATTCGTTTTGGGGTTGTTGCCTGGCTTCAACAAATTCACACCGGTATTGGTTCCGAGCGACCAGTTGTTGTGCTTGCCAGAGCCATTGAGACCTGGGTAAGGCTTTTCATGCAAGAGCACACGGAAATTGTGCTTTCGTGCCACTTGCTCCATCACCTCCATGAGCAAAAGGTTGTGGTCGTTGGCCAAATTCGCTTCCTCATAGACAGGAGCGCATTCAAACTGGTTTGGCGCCACCTCGTTGTGTCGCGTGGTTACAGGAATCCCCAACTTATGGGACTCCAATTCAAATTCCTTCATGAAGGCACTGGCCCGCGCTGGGATGCTACCAAAGTAATGGTCATCCAACTGCTGTCCCTTGGCGGGTTTCGCCCCAAATAAGGCACGGCCCGTGAGCTGCAAATCCGGCCGCGCACCGTGCAAGGATTTATCGACCAAGAAATACTCCTGCTCCCACCCCAACGTAGCAACTACCTTGGTAACATTCTTATCAAAATACTGGCACACCTCAGTCGCCGCTGTATCGACCCGAGCCAACGCCTTCAACAAAGGCATTTTGTTGTCCAAGGCAAAACCGGTGTAACTGATAAAAATGGTCGGAATACACAAAGTGCTCTCCCAAACAAAAGCAGGTGATGTTGGATCCCAAAGGGTATACCCTCTCGCTTCAAACGTGTTTCTTATGCCTCCATTGGGAAATGAACTCGCGTCTGGCTCTTGCTGCACCAACAAAGAACCGTCAAACTTTTCAATCGCTCGGCCATCGCCAGTTGGCGTGATGAAGCTGTCGTGCTTTTCAGCCGTAGCTCCCGTCAAAGGCTGGAACCAGTGCGTGTAATGGGTTGCGCCCCGTGAAATCGCCCACTCCTTCATGGCCGATGCCACCTGATCCGCAATGGAACGACTGATGGAAGTGTGATTCTCCATCGCGTCCACGATGCTACCACAAGCCTCGTCTGTCAAGTATTCCCGCATGGTATGCAGGTTGAATACGTTCTCTCCATAGTACTGGGAGATCTTGTTCGAGGGACGCTCCCGGTGACGGGGAGTGCGCTCTAAAACATCCTCAAGGGCTTTTTGACGAGAAATGCTCATGACAATTGGCTTTTTTTGATAATTCCGCAAAGTTACCCCCAAAAATTAGGGGGTCACATCCAAATTAATTAAAAAATTACCAACAAAGTCCATTTTTTCAACGGTAATCACGAGAAAAACTCAATAATTACTCCAAATCACTCATCCAAGCTCCTGCAGACCTCCATCAAGGCCTACTGATGGCTCAACTGAATCCAGCGAGTGATTTCTTCTCCTGACTCATGCGTTAGCGTCAGTGCATACGTTCCGTCTTGAAAAGCCCCCAACTGCAACACCAGCAATTCGCCTTGACTCATGCGCTTTGACCCTTGATCAACCAATCGCCCCATCGCATCGCGCAAAGTCCAAAATGCAGGTTGTCCTGGCTGCCATCCGTCCAAACGCACATTGAATTGCGCAGGGCTCGGGTTCGGAAACACATGCATCGCAATAGGCTTGGTCATCTCCGGTTCTTCGATTCCCACGATGTTGGTCTGGAAAAAGAATGCTTGCGAAATGGACTTGCCAAAATCAGGTTCGAAATTGATGAAGTTTCCGCCTTGGACTTTTTTGACGCGGGTGTAACCACTTCCATCGTTGTTGGCCCAAAAGCTTTGGCCATCATCTCCAACATCGTAGATGGTCATGCGATAGCACCCTTCGTTCAATGCCAATGTATCTCGGAATGTGGCGTTCGCTTCTGAGTAGCCCCGCTCCCAAACCACGTTGCCCGCTTCATCGGTTATTTCAATTGTTGTTTCGCTTGGTGTCAAATTGGTTTTGGTCCAAACAATGATGCGGTTGTCATCCAAGTCCGGATACGACCATGTCGGGACGCGATGAAACTGGCTCGAAGTGGCATTGTTTCGAACCTCTTGATCCAATTGACCATTCGGCGCGTCGACAGCGACCTCAAACACCAACAACGCTTCATCATCTCCTTCGGTCAGTGCGGGATCGAGGTAAGGCAAGTCAACCACTTCTGATTCCAAGAATGCCAGCTCACCGGCCCACTGGTATACGTAAGACTCGCCTCCCTGAATCCCATAAGTGAAGGTGCAACTCGTGAGGGTTTCCGCACCGTTGTTTCGAATCACAACTTGCGGAGATTCACAGATCGGATTGAACCGTGACTGCAACTTGTCATCGGATGGGGCCAACACCTCTGAAATTTCCACATCTTGCTGCATATTGGGTTCACCGTATGCGACCACTTGTCCTTCGAAACGATAGTTCCCATATGGATCGTAGGTAATGTCATAATCCACCGAGAAGGGTTGGCTGGAATCCACGACACCGGTCAACTCAAACTCCTTCGTGTCCACCGGAGCACCTGGGCACCAAGCGGCACGGTCGTAGATCCATGTTCCGCCCTGAGGATACAGAGGATTGTCCGCACATTCACGCATCACTTCCCACGTCCATTGAGGTTCTCCATTGACCTTGACCGAATGAGCGTTGTAGCAGAATTCCCCGCAGTTATTCCCCGTTCCAAATCCATGGCCACTGGCCCGGGTTTTCAACTTGAACATAGACTCACCAGCTTCCGGAGTGAACACGTAATCCGTAACGTTTTCATCAAACGTGCTCAAGCTGTATTGCCCTTTCCAGAAAGCTTCAACGCGCTTGACATCCCGTGCCGGAGTGCCTTCGATGAAAGCGAACCGCAAGTCCAGCAGCTCCTGCCAATTTCCGGCCTCCAGCTGCACACTATCCCGCAACAATCCCATGAAGTCCGTCACGTCAAACACCCATGTCCAGCCGTCATCCCCCAACGTCAAGTTGATGCCATAAGGGGTGATGTAACGGGCCAGTTCGTAGCGATCAACAACTTCAAATGCAGGTGAAAAATACTCCAGCGTATCATTGACTAAAATCACGGACTCCCCCAAGACGGGGTAACTAGCAATCAGCTCCCCGCTCGCCCAGCGCGTTTCCATGACAGCATCGTGCGGCCAAGCATAGTCCAAATTGATCCAATTGACACCGTTGCCGTCAACCGCCCATTCCGAAATGCTCATTGGAGGAACCGGAACAGCGCGATCCACTTCAACCGTTTCATAGGAGATCGGCGTCCCGTTCAACCACGTTAGGACCGGCCTCGCAGCGTCGGGCATGGGCCCTTGGTTCATAAAAGCGTCCGCTCCGCGGTGAGCCACCCTGCCCGCATTGCCATGGAAAAAGCCCGAAGCCCCAATCCCTTCTGTTTGATACCCGCCTGCTGATTCCCAATCAAAATGAGCCTTGAGTTGAGTGAATTCCGGATGATTGACATTCGGTGTTTGACCCATCCATTCTTTAACCGTTTCAACATCCAACGCCACGGACCAAATGCGAAACTCATCGACATCACCGCGATAATCGTTGCCTCCGTTGCCATTGCAACCTATGTGAAATCGGACCATTTCTCCGAACGAGTTGTCCAGTTCAAGTCCAGCATGCCAAAGAGAACCATTTAAATAAATGGACATTTTGCCCTCTGTTGCATCTTTTACAAATGCCCAGTGATTCCATTGGCCTTTGTAATTTTCTGGAGCCGCTGCTTTGTCGATTCGATCATAGCCGCCATCGTATCCCGCATCCCAGTAGACGCGGCCATTGGACCATGGAAGATGCACATTCAATTCCCGCTGATTCAAGGCATTGAAGCCCTCACAAATGGAATTGACCTCCGGCTGGAATTCGGCATTTCCTCGCTGCCAAAATTCAACAGTGATTTCTTCGCCAATGCCATCCAATGCCAAGGCATCCACTTCGAATCGGTCGTTGCCATCAAATCGGATGAAGTGCCCCGCTGAAGAGGCTCTCCAGGTTTGATCGGGGGCATAAACCGTGGGGACATCCACAGAAACAGCATCGTTCCAGATGGCTTCGTTCAATTGCAATTCAAGAATCAGGTGGGATTCCCCATCCCAAACCAAGGGAGCATTCCAAACGAATCGTCCGGGATTGTCTGGATCCGAAACCCCTGACATGGCGGCGCTTACTCCGTTCCAAAATCCACCCAACGAATCTTCACTGGTCCAATACGCGGTCCATTGGGCGCCATCTCTTTGCTCCGACAATTCGGTGAGCACGGGCAATTCGAAACCCGACGAAGTGGAATCCAACCAGCCCAAAGACGCCAATTCTGAGCCCCTCCACAACCATTGATAACGCGCTGTTTGAGAGAGACTAACCGCCCCTGTCATGGCATCCAACCAAGCCATGCTTCCATCCGACTCTTCCACAATGCTCTCGACGCCATCCAACTGGATCAATTCATATGCCGCACGGATGGTATCGAAGACCGTCACGCTCGCTGGTATATAGATCAAGGTGTCGGCGATAAAAGGCAAGTCATCAACAAGCCAACGAGGATGAGTCAACAGGTTGCTGTCCAACAATCCCGTATGATCAAACAAATAATTGTACGTGAGGTAATCCCACTCTCCACAAGCATAGCCCAACCCACCGGCCGTACCATCTTCAAAACACTTCAACGTGTGATACATCAACACTTTTTGATACGCCGTATCGTTGTTCGACGAAGGAAAATCAAACCATCGTCGACCAGGGCTTTCGTAATTCGTTGCAGGGTTGTTTTGTTCTTCCCAAGTGAATGTCTGAACCCACGTTGTATCAGCCGTTTGGGCATGAGATTGCAGAGCAAGACTGCATGCAATACCGACAATAAAACTCCATTGAAGAAACGATTGGAAACAATTCATGGTAGGACTTTTCTCTGTTGGACCGGAAAGATACAAATCAGATTTGTGGGCCTTGTAATTTTTGCAAGGTCGTGCATCAAGTCTGTGTCCATTTACTCTAATTTCGCGCGCGCAATTTGTAAGTTCCGAGCGCACAGACCTTCCATTGGAAAACGAATCAAGAAGAACCCCCTACTCATGAACATCTGCTTTATAATGTACCCTTGGGAGAACATCACTCCTCAATCCGATAGCACGCTGAGAATGATTCATGAAAGCGTCATTCGCGGGCACCGCGTGGCCATCACGTCTGGAGCCAACTTGACCATACGGGATTCTCTGACCATGGCATTCTGCAAGTTGGTCGAGGAAAAGTCGAAGCATTCATCCGTTCCTGAGACATTTTACAAGCAAGCCAAATTCAGGGAGCAAATGCTGCCGTTGGCGGGTTTTGATGTGATCTTCATGCGAGCCAATCCACCGTTGGACACCATTGTCTTGAATTTTTTGGACTCCGTCAAGGATGAAGTGCTCATTGTCAATGACGTCCAAGGACTGCGTGAAGCCAATAACAAACTGTACACGGCAGCCATGAACGATGCGGCACAAAGCATCACGCCGCGCACGTTTGTGAGCAAAAACAAAGATTACTTACTGAAAGTGGTCAAGGAAAGTGACTCGCGTAAAATGATCATGAAGCCTTTGAACGGTTTTGGGGGGAGTGGTGTCATTGTCATTGAAAAAGATGCCATGCAGAATGTCAATTCGCTGCTCGATTTCTACATCACGGGCAAAGGCGGTGAAACCAATTACGTCATCCTGCAAGATTATGTAGACGGGGCTGAGGAAGGAGATGTTCGCGTCATGATGCTGCATGGCGAGCCAATTGGAGCCATGAAACGAGTACCGGCGGAAGGCGATGCCCGAAGCAATGTGCATGCCGGAGGGAAGGTTCAAAAACACACTTTGACACGCGAAGAACTTCGCGCTTGCCGACTCATTGGCCCGAAACTGGTGAAAGACGGATTGTATTTTGTCGGCTTGGATTTGATCGGCGGTAAATTGATCGAAGTGAACGTTTTAAGTCCTGGGGGCATCGTGAACATCAACAAATTGAACAAAGTCAAACTGCAACGACGCATCATCGATTGGGCTGAAGACATGGTGCACCACCGGTCCATGGCGCATTCACGACGATTCGAACTCCGTCAAACGGTCTCCAACGCGTGAGCACGCTGTTGAATTTATCCAGCGCTGAGATCATCAAGCGCATTCGCGCTGGCAGGGATTTTGAGGCCATCGCTACGGACACCGGGATGCACATTCGCATCACGGACTATGTCCCCTTTGTTTGCACGGCCATTCATGCCGGGAATAAAATGCGGCACGAGCTTCAAATCAAATGCGCGCTGGATGAGTTTGATCGCTGGTATGAAGAAGACCCCGACACGGATGCATTCATTGGCGGCATGCCCATCGCCGTCATTGGCACGGACTCGCGCTATGCCTATGACCTGAACCGCTCGCCAGAGACGGCCATCTATGACGATGCGTGGGGAAAGAAAGTGTGGAAACGCCCGTTGAGCAAGGCGGAAAAAAAGCGCAGCATGATGCGTCATGAAAAGTTCTATGCCATTCTGTCCGCGCTCATTGAAACCTTAGAACGCCGGCACAAAGCCTGCGTTGTCTATGATATCCACAGCTACAATTGGAAACGCTGGGAACGGGAAGTGCCAACCTTCAACATTGGGACCGAAAAATTGGACCCGCATTGGAATGGTGAAGCAGAGGCTTTCAAAAAAGCATTGACGGAACAAACGCTGCCCCACGGGATCTCAAGCGCCTGTGCGATCAACGACGTTTTCATGGGGCGCGGATACAATTTAGCTCGCATCAGCCAACAGTTTAAGCGAACGCTTGTATTGGCGACTGAGGTCAAAAAAGTGTACTGTGACGAAACCACAGGCGAGCGATTTCCGGCCATTGTGCACGCCGTGCAAGTGGCCTTCAAGCATGCCATCCTCCTGCATGCCCGAGGATTTACAGAGCGACACACCAGCGCCTCATATGCTGACGAACCGGCCATGCTCCCCTCCGTTCCCTCAGTGAAATTGATGGAAGTGGATGCGCAACTCTACGAATTGACACGCGGGTTTGAAGTGCTGAACTTCGTGAATCCCATTAACATCGAACAAGAGAAACGCGCTTTTTTCGCATCGCACGCAAGCAACAACCCTCAGTTTGCTTACCGCCCTTTGCGGATCGAGCCGTTTGAACTGAAACGAAAATTGCTGCGAATTCCCGTGGAAGAAATTCCCGACGCCTCCATTCGTGAGTTGTATGAGAGCACCATCAGTGCCTATTTGGACAAAGTTGACTTGTTGTCGACGTTGGGAACAAGTCAGTTTTTATACAACAGCTTGCGCTACTATGGTCAACCGAGCGCGCTGGACTTGAAAAACGCCGAATACCTCTTGCACCTTCCTGAAGTGGAGGATGAGAATGGACCTGAGAAGAGAGTCGGAACGGATGAAGCCGTCAAAGCCTTCCAACAGGGACTCCTCGACTATGGATTCAAAGGGAAAGTTCAGATCTCGAGCCGGATTGTTGCCGACGCTATGGTCAACAACAGCAAGAAACAGGTCCTCATCAAGAAAGGAGCGACGTTTCGCCCCAAGGAATTGAGGTACCTCGTGCACCATGAAATCGGCGTACACATGGTCACTACCATGAATGCACTCGAACAGCCTTTGAAGTTGCTCAGCATCGGCACGCCCGTGAGCACGCGCACCCAAGAAGGACTTGCTGTACTCGCGGAATACCTCAGCGGCAATACAACGTTGCAACGCCTGAGAGAGTTGGCATTCCGAGTTATGGCTGTGGACAACATGGTCAAAGGCGCCGATTTTGTGGAGACTTACCGGAATCTCACGAAGAACTTGGGCATGGAGGCGAACTCGGCTTTCACCCTCACCACCCGCGTTTATCGAGGAGGCGGATTGACCAAAGATTACTTGTACTTACAAGGGCTGCGAGAGGTGTTTGACTTGTATCGAAATGGCGGCGATCTCCGACCTCTGCTGATGGGAAAATGCAGCATTGAAGTCTACGACACTTTGGAAGAAATGATGGAGCGCGGGTTATTGAACCCCCCAAAACACATGCCCATTCCATTGACCCATCCACAGACGGAAAAAAACCATCCTGTGTTCGATTACATCGTGAAAGGAATCCGTTAATCGTAGGTGACTCCTGGATAAACTTCTAGCGCGTGGCGCAAACATTGCACGGCTTTTTGAATCTCTTTCACATTGAGTACATAGGCCATGCGCACTTCCTGTTTGCCCAGTTCGGGAGTCGCGTAAAACCCGGTATTCGGTGCCACCATGACCGTCGTCCCTTCCCACTCGAAGGATTCCAGGATCCATTGACAAAACAAGTCCGAATCGTCAATGGGCAATTTGGCCACAGCATAAAAAGCACCGCCCGGCAGCGGGCACTCTACCCCCTGGATGCTGTTCAATCCGTCGACCAAAGCGTCCCGGCGCTTCATGTATTCTGAACGCACTTCGTCGAAATATGATTCCGGCGTCTCCAGCGCCGCTTCAGCAGCGATCTGAGCAATGGTTGGAGGACTCAATCGAGCCATCGCAAATTTCATCGCCGCATTGCGCACATCCTCACTGCGCGTGACCATGCAACCCAAACGAGCTCCGCACATGCTATACCGTTTGGAAATGCTGTCAATCATGACCGCATGCTCTTCAATGCCCGGCACACTCATGATGCTGCGCGGCAATTCACCACCATAGGTGAATTCGCGATACACTTCATCCGCGAACAAATACAAATCATGTTTTTTAACGAGAGCGGCCAAGCCTTCCAGATCAGCATCGGCGTAATTCGTCCCGGTCGGATTCCCGGGATTGCAAATCAAGATGGCCTTCGTACGCTCATTGATCATGGCTTCAAAGTCCTCCATGGGAGGCAATGCAAATCCATTTTCAATCGAAGCTGTTACGTGGACAATGTGCACCCCCGCAATCTCTGCAAATGCATTGTAATTGGCATAAAAAGGCTGCGGAATGATGATTTCATCACCCGGATTCAAACAAGTCAAGAAGGTAAAAATCAACGCCTCAGACCCCCCGGTTGTTACCAAAACATCATCGGGTGTCACGTCCACTCCGACGGATTTATAATACTGTGCGAGCCCCTTTCGATAAGACTCATAGCCTTCACTGGGACTGTACTCCAACACCGTGCGATCGATGCTACGGATGGCATCCATGGCAATCTTGGGCGTGTCGATGTCCGGCTGACCGATGTTCAAATGAATGACATGAACACCACGCTCCTTTGCCGCATTGGCATAGCGTGTCAATTTCCGAATAGGACTATCGGGCATTCGAAGCCCCTTATTGGAGATAATCGGCATGGCAGCTGGATGACGTGGTAAAATTAAAGTGAACGAGCCATCATTCGGTGGAGACCAATGCGCTCAATATTAAAATCTTCAGAAACAAATTCAAATCCCAAACGCTCATAAAAACCAAAGGCCACTTGACGCGCATCGCACCAAACACATTTCACGCCTTGCGCAGTGCACCACTGACAAACGTAGTCGATTATATCCGCCGCTGAACCTTGACCACGAACTTCTTCGAGAGTCCCCATGGTGCGCAATCGATAGACCGGGATGTCCCGGGAGATGGCCTCTGGAAATCGCTCAGAACGCTGTTGGAATAAGGAGCAAACTCCCACCAACTTGCCGCTGGCATCAAAAGCTCCAATGTGGTGGGCATGAGGTGCGTGATCCATGTCGATCACACACGATTCCACATCCGGCAGATGCGGCCACAAAACCTGGTGCCGGACCGGCCGAGTCTCCTCCGCCGCAATGTTCCGAATGACGAAGTGGTGTTTCACTCGAATTGCTTTTCCCAATCCCGACGATCCCTTTTCGTGGGACGCCCTGCCGGGCGGGTCAAATCCCGTTGAGCCGCACGAATGTCTTCCCACTTTTGCAATTCCTCTGGAGCTGTGACATCCCGCGCATACGTCTCTACCAAAGCGGCGCCCACGCGGCTTTTTGGAAACAAGAGCACTTTCCATTCAAATTGGACCGCTCCTTTGCGGACACGAATGCGTTCCTCTCCGGTCAGCACGTGAGCAGGCTTCACTGCTTTTTCACCCACAAAGACCTTGCCCTCGCGGCAATGCGCACTGGAAAGAGAGCGCGTTTTGAATACGCGGATCGCCCAGAGAAATTTGTCGATGCGCATGCCTCCGAAGATAGCCGATTCCGTTTAATCTGATGACGTGAACCCTTTAATTTCTCGCAGCACACTGCGCGCTAAAGATTGATCCGTGAAATCATGCAGTACCTGATTCGTCCCATCCGTTCGGTCCCAAACCAACTCCCACGATTCAATCCCCACGTCATAGGCTCCTCGTCGGTTCATCAATGTTTCCTTTGTGTGGGCAAGCGTGAGATTAGCCATCTCGGGAAGCACGTGCCATCGGCCCCACCCGCGCCACATTCCCCCGAACACCCAGCCCGTTGTCGAACGGAATTTGCGTTCAGAAGCAGTCCATTGAACACCTGATCTCGCTGAAAAAAAAAAGAATGGCAGACAACAAAGCCAATGCCGCTAAGGCCCAGAAAGAATTCATAGAAGCAGCCCCTGTCAAGACCATCGAAATAACGCCTTGTGGCAAGCACGACCAACTGACACCTTCATCCCAAACCTTGACATCCATGCATCAAAGCTCGATGATAATCCCCAATGCAGGCAAAACAGCTCCGCTACTGGGATCGATGACCCGTTGGTCATAGAAGCCTGGTTGAGTGACGGAAGGGACAGGTACGCCTGTCGAAGGATTCCGCACCACATCACTGAAGTTGGGCTGAGGAACGGCTGCGCCTGTTGCATTCTGCACTTCCATGAACACATCGAGCGACCACCGCTCAAAGAACCACTTCTTGTCAATCCGAATGTCCAACTGGTGGAATGCGCCATTCCGTTCTGAATTCAGTAAGCTGTAATCCAACAGAGGCCGACCGTAAAAATCCCAACTTTCAATGCTGTAAGACCCTGCATCCGTTGGCGTGTAGGGCAATCCTCCGCTGAAAAGCAAGCGCGTCCCAATTTCCCATCCATTCTCGAATTTCTTCCCCCCTGTCATGCTCAGGATATGGCGGTTGTCCCAGCTGCTCGGAACAAATTCACCTGAGCCATCTTCAAATTCACTCCGTACAAAGGTGTAGGCCAACAGTCCATAAAAGCCTTTGTAAAGACGTTGTTGAAGCAGGAGTTCCGCCCCATATGACCTCCCCAATCCATCAAAGGTTACGGCTTCATTGCCCACCACACCAAAGTCTGCTCCCAAATTGGCCAAGGCCACCCCTTGCAATGAACTGATCGGAGAGTTTTGATAGCCCTTGAAAAAGCCTTCCAAAGAGACCACGAAGTTCTTTTCACTGCCATCCCATTTTAAACCTGCAACCAATTGCCTGTTGTTCAGATAAGACGTCGAGTCTGTTGCATTGACACGCGCATCGTCGACTGCATACCCTAGGATGGTATAGGCTGGAAGTTGTGAATACATGCCGGCATTGGCATTGAAGGTCCAGCCCGGAGCAAAGGCATAGCTCGCAGAAACCCGAGGGGACCACTGTTTCAATGGATTCACCAGCCCCGACGCCGCCGTCGAGCCATCGATCCGCATCCCGGCTGACACCGTCAATCGCTCCTGCATCAATCGCCGATTGGCTTGAACAAACGCTCCGTATTTGTGTGCCTTAAAATCCGATTGGAAGGCAACCGACTCCAGTGCACCCGTGGCTGGGTTCAGTCGCTTTTCTGAAGTGCTGTTGTTGTATTTGGCATACTCGTACAACACACCATAGGTCGCCTCCATTCCTTCTTTCAGAAATAATTTCCGCTCTGCCCGGAACTTGTTCTCAATCTCTTGAGAGAGGTAATCCCGAATCAACGGGTTCTCTTCGTCATTGTCCAAGTGTTTGAAGGCGCGGTTGTTGAGCATGTTCCGACTCGCGACGAATGTCCATTTCCCGTTGTCTTGATACCGATCCCACTTCACGCCCTGCGTGTAGTTCCATTGCCGTTGGATGTCCAACGCTCCCAAAATGGCCACTTGGTCAAGATAATTGTCTTGGGCGGAATCCTGTGCAATGCCCAAGTTCAGTTCGAAATTATCCAACGCCCCCAAACCAATGACGGTGATGGCGTTGCGGTCATCAGGACGCGCCGTCCACTTGAACTGGTAGTCATTGTAGATCGGCAAAAACGGCAGTCCGATGGCCTCGAAAAGCAGCTGCAAATAGCTCCTGCGCATGCTCATGATGAGCGATGACTTTTCACCTGTTGGGCCTTCAAGGGTCAATCCCAGGTCGCTCGTGCCCACGACCATGTTGGCCGTCCATTCATCGGTCCGCGCCTCTTTGAAGCTGAATTCCATCACGGAGCTCAGTGCATTTCCGCGCGCTGCGGGAAAGGCTCCGGCATAGAAGTCGATGTTCTCAACCAAATCGACATTGATCATGCCCACTGGGCCTCCGCTCGCTCCCTGTGTCGCGAAGTGGTTGATGTTGGGGATTTCGATGCCATCGATGTAAAATCGGTTTTCATTGGGAGCTCCACCTCTTACTACAATGTCATTCCGAAAGCTGGGGATGGCGGCCACACCAGGCAACGTGCGAATCGCCCGGCTAATGTCCCGACCTCCTCCTGGATTTCGCTTGATTTCATTGGAACCCAAACTCCGGACGCTGAGCGGAGCTTCAGCTTGTGTTGCGCGACGTGACCCTTGCACTTCTGCTTCAGCGATGGCAATCGTGGATGGCTTCATGACTACGCTGATTGCGGCGGGCCTCGATGGCGTAACCTCCACTTCGAAAATGGTTACTGCGTCATAACCGACAAAACTGAATTGCACATTGTGCAGTCCTGTAGGAACCTGTGTCAATTCAAAAAGACCATCGAAATCCGTAGTCGACCCCGTAACCTCACCCTGCAAAACCACATTGGCGAAAGGTATTGGATCGTTGGTCATTGCATCCGTCACTTTTCCTCGAATCGCCCCCACAGATTGGGCCAAAATTTCGGCTGAGAAGGCCACAACAGATAGAATCGTAAAAACCGAAAGAATGCGCTTCATGCTCTTTAAACCCGCATTGCGGTCAAGTCGTTCATTTGAAATTAGAAAAAGTCCTCATCTCAGTCAAATTTGACACTGCTTACTAACCCAAATCCAAATCAAGTCGTTTTCTCAATGTGTCTAAGTGCGGGTTTTTGTCCACAAAAACATCGTAGCGCTCGCGTTCTGTGAGGAATTGAGAGGAAACTTCCGCTTCCGCTGCAGCGGGGACTTGCAGGCTCAGTTCGATGAAGTCATTCTTCAATTCGGCTCTCAAGAATTCAAACAAAGGAACGCGTATTTCCTTCACCTGCTCTTCTTGCACCTTATTCAACAAATCAATCTGAATCGCCTCTCCTTCCACCCCGACAGAACAGGCCAATAAGGTTGAGCTTAAGTTGAGCTTTTCCGCCTTCTCTTGGATCGCGGCGAATGCTTTCCAAACTTCCAATAGACGACCTGCATCGAAGGATTCACGAAGCTCAGGCTGAAACTCTTTTTTCTCCACCGGCACATTGACTTCAATGGCCTGAAGGGATTTTGGCTTCGCTATCGAAATCTTGCGCTTCTTCAATATGCCCACTTCAGTATTCGCAGTGCCCCGTTCTGGCTGCGCCAAAGCAGAAACTAAGAGACTGGCTGACCCGTCCGACTCAGGCTTTGATTCCTGAACTGACGGAGCCGACTCAGAAACAATCGTTGCGGACACGGATTGAGGTTCATTGCGTTTGACAGAGGGAGCCTCCGCCTGCTCAACCGAACGACTTGCTCTCCAAGCATCCGCCTGGATCGCAATTAAGCTATTTTTTTTTTTGTCCACTCCTCGAAGGGAGCAGATTTGCATCAGCGTGAGTTCAACAAGCAACCTTTGATGGTTGCTCCCTCGGTATTGAACATCCGCTTGGTTCACATGATGCATGGCTTGAACCAAAAAGTGCAAATCCGTTTCTTGCGATTGCTCAACAAATTGCCGTCTCAAATCGTCTGTGCCTTCCATTAGCTTCACGGTAGAAGCATCTTTGCTCACCATCAAATTGCGCAAATGAGCACCCAAGCCTGAAATGAAATGGTGCGGGTCAAACCCTCTTGCCATGATGCCGTCGAGCACGAGCAATGCAGCAGCTACCTCTCCCGCTAGAGCACATCGAAGCACTTCAAAATACGTCTGGTGATCAAGCACATGTAAATGCTCTGCTACAACTTCATAGGTCAGTTTCTTCCCAGCAAAGGCGACCAGTTGGTCAAATATACTGAGAGCGTCTCGCAACGCTCCGTCTGCTTTTACTGCCACTACGTGCAACGCCGACTCTTCAGCTTCGATTCCTTCTTTCGTACAAATGCCCTGCAAATGAGCCACCATATCTGGGACCGTAATGCGGTGGAAATCAAAAATCTGACACCGCGACAAAATCGTAGGAAGGATCTTGTGCTTCTCTGTTGTGGCCAAGACAAAAACCGCATGAGGTGGCGGCTCTTCCAACGTCTTCAAAAAGGCATTGAAAGCCGCTTGTGACAACATGTGGACCTCGTCAATGATGTAAACCTTGTACTTGCCCCGCTGCGGCGGAATTCGCACTTGATCGACTATGGAGCGAATGTCTTCGACCTTATTGTTCGAGGCTGCGTCCAACTCAAATACATTGAAGGCATAATCCTCTCCTGCGTCGGCATCAAAATCATTGATAGCACGCGCAAAAATCCGTGCTGAAGTGGTTTTACCTACACCACGTGGCCCGCAAAACAAATAGGCTTGTGCGACTTGATTCTGCTCGATGGCTTGTCGCAAGGTTCGCGTAATTCCTTCTTGTCCCACTACCGCATCCCACGCTTGTGGACGATATTTGAGAGCTGATACAGTGTATGTGGCGTTGTTCGAATCCATGGTCGTAGTCTTTGCAAATATCGGCAGCCGTCCATGGCGAAGGACGTGGAGTTTTGAACAGAACACGAACAACTGCAAAGGGGAGCTGAATAAAATCCCTCGAAATCAGGGGGATGACTTATTGTTTTTCAGTGGTTCCTGAATTACTTTTGCCCCCCATTTAACAAACCCCGTTCTACATGAACCGTTACGAAACTGTTTTCATTATGACTCCCGTGCTATCTGCTGAGCAGGTGGCGGAAACAGTAGAGAAGTACCGTGCATACCTCAAGGACAATGGTGCTACCATTGATCATGAGGAATCATGGGGATTACGAAAATTGGCCTACCCCATTCAGAAGAAGTCCTCGGGCTTCTATCAACTGTTTGAGTTTGAGGCTGAGGCTCCTGTAATCCTGCCCTTCGAAACTGAATTCCGGAGAGACGAGCGCATCATCCGATTCCTATCGACTCGGATGGACAAGCATCACACTGTGTATGCTGAGTCACGCCGCAACAAGTCGAGCCAAGCCCCTACGGCTGCTCCTGAAACTGCCGAAGAGGCTTAATTCTTAAAAAAGAATCACCATGGCTGACAAGAACGTCCGTTACCTGAACCCCATCAGCATTGACACCCAGAAGGAGAAGTACTGCCGCTTCAAGAAGAAAGGCATTAAGTACATCGACTACAAGGATGCTAGTTTTTTGTTGATGCTCTGCAACGAGCAGGGCAAAATTTTGCCTCGCCGATTGACAGGCACCTCTCTTAAGTACCAACGCAAAGTGGCTCAGGCCATTAAAAAAGCGCGTCACTTGGCTTTGATGCCTTATGTGGCTGACAACCTCCGATAAACCCGACGATCATGGATATCATTCTGAAGCAAGACGTCGAGCTACTTGGTAGCAAAAACGACATCGTCACCGTTAAGAGCGGTTACGCTCGCAATTTCTTGATCCCTCAAGGTATGGCTACAGCAGCTACTCCTTCCGCCCGGAAGATCGTAGCTGAAGTCATCAAGCAGCAGTCTCACAAAGCTGCTAAAGCAATGGAGCAAGCGCAAGTATTGGGTAAGTCATTGGAAGGCTTGAAGTTAAAAATCGGAGCGAAGGCAGGCGAAAGCGGCAAGATATTCGGTTCCGTCAATTCCATTCAATTGGCCGAAGCCATCCAGGCTGCTGGTCATCAAATTGATCGTAAGCTGATTCACTTATCTGACGATAGCATCAAAGAACTCGGTTCTTACGAAGCAACGATCAAGTTGCACAAAGAGGTTGTCGTGACAGTAAGCTTTGATGTTGTAGCTGACTAATCGTCACGAACATCACACAATAAAAGCCAGGCCAAAAGCCTGGCTTTTTTGTTTCCATTTTGCGCGTGTGAAATACGCTAGTCCACCCGTAAATTTGTCGCACCCACCGCATGCAATTCAAACTCCAAAGCGAATACCAACCTGCGGGTGACCAACCCGAAGCCATCCGCCAACTTGTGGAAGGCGTAGAGCAAGGAATCAAGCACCAGACTTTGCTCGGGGTTACCGGATCAGGAAAAACATTCACGGCTGCCAATGTCATCGCACAGACTCAACGTCCGACGCTGGTGCTCAGTCACAACAAAACGTTAGCCGCTCAACTTTACTCTGAGTTCAAAGAGTTCTTCCCGGAAAATCTCGTTGAATATTTTGTCAGTTATTACGACTACTACCAGCCCGAAGCCTACATCGCTTCAACCAACACGTTCATAGAAAAAGACTTAGCCATCAACGAAGAGATTGAAAAGCTTCGTTTGAGTACCACCTCTGCCCTCCTCAGCGGTCGACGTGATGTCATCGTCGTCGCATCGATTAGCTGCATTTATGGCATCGGAAACCCCGTCGAATTCCATAAAAGCATCATCCCGCTCAATGTCGGACAGAAATGGGGACGCAATGCCTTCTTGCACGCCCTCGTGAGCAGCCTTTACAGCCGAACACGTGCTGAATTCAAACGAGGTACATTTCGGGTTCAAGGCGATACAGTCGATGTTTTTCTCGCCTATGCGGACCACGCGCTGCGCATTCAGTTCTGGGGGGATGAAATTGAGGCATTGCAAACCATCGATCCCGAATCGGGGCAACTGCTGCATGCGTTTGATAACATCGTCATCTATCCGGCCAATCTCTTTGTTGCGAGTAAATCAACCACAGACCAAGCTGTTTGGGAAATCCAACAGGATTTAGAGAAGCAAAAAGATTTTTTTCAAGAACAATCCAAATTTCTAGAAGCCAAGCGACTGGAAGAGAGAACGTTGTACGACTTGGAGATGATCAAGGAAATTGGCTTCTGCAATGGCATTGAAAACTACAGCCGGTACTTCGATCGACGTAAACCAGGTGAACGCCCTTTTTGTTTGCTCGATTATTTCGCGGATGACTTCTTGCTTATCGTGGATGAAAGCCATGTGACCATGCCGCAAATAGGGGCCATGTATGGCGGGGACCGCTCCAGAAAAACAGCTCTCATTGACTACGGATTTCGGCTGCCCTCTGCTTTGGACAATCGGCCACTGAAAGGCGATGAATTTCATGACATCACAGGGCAACTGCTCTATGTTTCAGCTACGCCCGCCGATTACGAATTGGAAAAATCGGAAGGGGTTGTCGTTGAGCAGGTCATCCGCCCAACTGGATTGCTTGATCCACCAATTGAAGTCCGACCCTGCGAACACCAAGTCGATGATTTGGTTGCGGAGATCCAGTCCACCATTGCTGCAGGAGATCGAACGCTGGTAACAACCCTGACCAAGCGCATGGCCGAAGAACTAACCAAATATCTAGAACGGTTGAGCATCAAAACCCGTTACATTCATTCCGATGTCAAAACGCTGGATCGCGTGGAGATCATCCGTGAATTGAGAGACGGTGTGTTTGATGTTTTGGTGGGAGTCAACTTGCTTAGAGAAGGTTTGGACATACCAGAGGTCGCATTGGTGGCCATCATGGATGCCGATAAAGAAGGATTCCTTCGCTCCAATCGCTCCTTGACCCAAACAGCGGGCAGAGCCGCAAGAAATATCTCAGGCCGCGTCATTATGTACGGTGACCGCATCACCGATTCGATGGCCATGACCATTGATGAAACCTCACGCAGAAGGGAAAAGCAGGAAGCCTACAACAAAGCGAATGGCATGGAGCCCACGCAAATCAGGAAACAGCGGAACACCCTGTTCGAACAGAACAACAGCATTGAAGACCGGCCTCGTCATCTCGCCGCAGAGCCCGATGTGACCATGGAGACAATATCCGCTGACCCCGTTGTCAAAGCCATGGGAATTGAAGCCCTCAAAAAAACAATCGAACGCACCAAGAAAGCCATGGAAGGCGCCGCCAAGGAACTCGATTTTATGGAAGCCGCGCGATTGCGCGATGAATTCTTGGCCTTGCAACAACTCGCAGAATCGAAAAAGTCATGAGTCCATTGGGAGAACGTACACGTCCGGAGTCTTATACCACATCACAGACCGTCCCCATTCGAGTGGTGCTAGAAAACATCCGTTCGGGTCAAAATGTGGGCGCTTTTTTCAGAACGGCCGACGCTTTTCGAATCAGCGGAATTGATTTGTGTGGATACACCGCACATCCACCCCATCGCGATATACTCAAAAGCGCTCTGGGCGCAGACGAACACGTCCCATGGGCAGCCCACCCTGATGCCACTACCGCAATCGATCGATTGCGGTCAGAAGGCTATCATGTCGCATCCATCGAACAGACTGATGACAGCATTTCAATTTTAGATTGGCAGCCACAACCCAACGAAAAATGGGCTCTCGTATTCGGCAATGAAGTGAAAGGTGTCGAACCAGCAACATGCCTCGCCTCTGATGTGGTCGTGGAGATCCCACAGTTTGGAGTCAAGCAAAGCCTGAATGTTAGCGTGTGTGCGGGAATTGTTTTATGGCATACCGCTCAACGCATCGGCTTGCCAGGCTAGTCTTCAACAGCCATTTCTGACAGCGTACCAGTGACAGGCATGTCCATCCAACGTTCCAACGCCTCCTTGATACGCTGTTTTTGCTCTGAATCCATATTCTCTATGCGGGCCGTCCCATGACTTTCGTCCTCCATGAAAAAGTACAAGGCATCGCGATTCTTGTTGGGAGGCATGGCCGTGGCACTCCACGTATCAAGGGCTCCGTTGATGTAAACGATCCGGTCACCTGACGCTTCAAGCCACGCATGAACTTCCCCCGCTAGCTCACCTCCGTCGTATGAAACCTCTTCGTGGTCTGGCGTGAAAATAGCAGAAGGATTAGGCGTTGCAGGAAGAGCACGAAGCAAATCCTTTACCGCTTCCGTTTCATAGCTGTAATAACCAAATTCTCGGGCGCACTGATAGTAATGCGAAGCATAATCGGTCATGCTCATGTTAGAGAAAAATGCCAAACCACTGACTTCCAAAAAGTGATCCAAGACCACCTCCAAATCATCCGTTGCTTTTGGAATTTCCGTGCAATCTGCTCCCCATTGCCAAAATGAAAATGGATATTCAAGCACTGCATATTCAAAGGCTTCTTCAAGGCTCAAATACCCAAATTCAAGACCTTCACCTTTCGCGTGCCATTTCAGACGGAGAAGGCTCTCTTCATAGTCCTCCAGAATCCGTCGTTGAATTGACAGGATGTCTTTTCGACAAGATTTCGAGCCAACCGAACGAAGGAAACCGTAGATCCGCTCATCTTCCAAAGCCAAATTAATGGGGGCCACATACGGAGCACTCACAGCAACATCATCTGGATAGAGGTACCGATAATACAACGTGGTCTGCCCTCCCTTACTAATGCCCGATGCCACCCAAGGGGCATCGTATAAGCCACTCAACATTTCCTTGATGTGATGCAAATCAGCTGCGGCTTGGCGAATGTTCAAGTGAACGTAATCCATGGAGTCCGGCATGCTCGCTCCATAGAACCGGTGTTCCACTACGACTTGATTGGCTCCGATGGCTGACGCCAACTCACTGGTATAGTTCCTACCGCGATTGTAGCCTTCCGTAATCAGGACAAGAGGACGATCCGACTCGAAGTGAGATACATACACTTTTTGACGAAAACTGCCCTTTTCAGGATGTTCATGATCCAAGGGCTGTTGGACCATCAACTCCCAGGCAGATTCAAACATCTTGGGTGCTGGAATGGCTTCAAACTGAACTCCTGGCAAATCGAACAAATACTTTTCCACCTCATCACTCGTTTGCGCCCAAGAAGGCCGTGATAAGAAAAGTCCCACGAACAAACAAACTACGATCGAAGCATATTTCATCCGACCAAAGTAACCAAGATCTTACGCTTTCAAAACGAAAAAGGCCACTCCAGATGGAGTGGCCTTTTTTATCAGAAATATCAAAGAGGCTTACATGCCCAACTGATCTCGAACATTGCGGAATTCCAAGTCTTTCTCCGACTTGGCACGCAACCCTGGATCTTTGGCAAGCGCATCCGCCAAGTGCGCCTTCACGCCGTTGGCATCGCCCAATCGCGCGCAAGCTACGGCCATGAGATAACTGGCTACAGCACTCTCATCGCCTGCATTCTCTAAAGTCGTTTTGGCACCTGCAGCATCTCCATTGAGCATCTTCGCCAGCGCAACATTGACCGTAGATGAACGCCCCATATTGGAAATTGCTGAAGGATAATCGCCCTTCTGAATCAAAATGATGCCCTTGTTGTAAGCCACCTCAGGACCTGCACCATTCGCTTCGTTGAGCAGCTTCATCGCAGCATCGACATCTCCCTCTTGGCGCTTAATCGCTGCCACATTATTCAAAACAGCCTTGTTGCGCTCCAAAGACAAAGCTTGATTGAACAACTCCTTCGCTTGCGCATTTCGCCCCATTTGGGTGAGGCACCAGCCGGCATTGTTGTAAGCTCGGAAATCGGTTGTGTGGACACGCATGGTGTTCTCGAAGATGGTCAACTTCTCATTGAGCGACTCAAACAATGTCGCAGAAAACAGCAACTCATCAGCGGACAGCAGTTGAGGAGACTCCATGCACATCATCATCAATTCTTCGTCCGTAAACCCTTCGACATCATATGAAATCACCATTTGAGAGCGACGCAGTGCAGGAAGGATTTCTTTTTCGATCTCTTGGTAGGTCTTGGCTATGTTCCGAATTTCTTCTTCTCGCTTGTTCTTATCCGAGTACATCTCCAAAACGCGTAAGATGAGATTCTTGTCCGCGATTGAAGAGGATTGCATCAAACTCTTGAATCCACTCCAATCTTCTCCTTTCGGTACCTCATTGTAGAAAGCGTCATTGGTTGCAATTTTGGATCGCTTCAACTCACTGCCCATAGCCTTCGCTGCTGAACTAGCTCGATCACTTGCGAGGTCTTCGTTCAAGGTGATCTCACCTTCAGGAGAAGCATACGACTCGATGTTCACGCCTGTCAGCGTCACACTGTCCGCTGAGGCTGCCAACTTGATCAACGACTTCAATTCCTTCCAATCAGCATCACGAAATTCAGACCCTCGCACAGCGGAAGAACTCACCGTGTAGTTGACCGTAGCTTCTTGCGTGTAGGCAATCACTCGTTTGTAAGCATCAGGAACAGCGATGAACTGGTCATCCGATTGAACCCAAAGCGGGGTCGTAATCACACCTGCACCAATGACGATGGGATCGAATGTTGCGGACTTGTTTCCTTGAGATCCTGCAATGCGAACAGCCAATTCCGCTGCATCCTCCATGGCGGCCTCAAAAGGCACCGACGCCTCATAGACGAAAGACTTGCCCGATTCAAAAGGAATCACTTGAAAATTACCCGCGGCATCTTCGCCTTGGAATCCTTGGGCATCAAATTCCGATGTTCCTCCTTCCCAAGTCAACACTGGAGTCGCCTCCATACTGACCTTTTTAGCAAAGTACTTGGGTGGGAATTTGCCTTCTATCTTCAATTCAACCTGGTCTCCGCGCAAAATGAGCGGTTCAGGTGATGCTTGGAGACCCAGCGCTTCAATTTCTTTTTCCATGCTTCCCAATCCAGCGCAGCCAGCGAGAAACAAAAATGAAGTAGCGACCAACGTTAGTGGTGACTTCATGGTGTAATAAATACGGTTCATACTATGATGTGAATCTTCAAATTCATGACAAAACTAAGCAATCGAAAGACAACCTCAGCCATTGACAACACCCATCGACGAGAACTTCCTAATTCGTTGATCGACCCGCTTGTTGGCGTCCATGGGAATCAGCTTCGCTAGGTGGGTTTTTATCTCTTTTTTTACGAGAGAATACATGGCCTCACGGTCAGCATGAACGCCTCCAAGAGGCTCTGGAATAATCCCGTCGATCAGTTCCAATTTCAACATGTCCTCACCAGTTAACTTCAATGCCTCAGCTGCTTCCATTTTGTGTTCCCAGTTGCGCCATAAGATGGAAGAACACGATTCAGGACTAATCACTGAATACCATGTGTTTTCCAACATGAGCACACGGTCACCGATGCCAATGCCCAATGCGCCGCCGGAAGCCCCTTCTCCAATGACAATGCAAATAATGGGAACTTTCAACTGACACATCTCAATGAGGTTGCGCGCGATGGCCTCACCCTGTCCTCGTTCTTCCGCCTCCAATCCGGGATAGGCTCCAGGGGTATCAATCAGCGTGACAACCGGACGATTGAATTTTTCAGCCAATTTCATCAGCCGCAAGGCCTTCCGATAGCCTTCTGGATTCGCCATACCAAAATTTCGGTATTGACGCATCTTCGTGTTGATTCCTTTTTGTTGTCCGATGAACATAACGCACTGGTCATCAATGAAGCCGAAACCTCCAACCATCGCCTTGTCATCTTTGACCGTTCGGTCTCCATGCAATTCCGTAAATCGACCTCCAGTAATGGCGTCGATGTAATTCAACGTATACGGACGATCCGGGTGCCGACTGACTTGCACGCGCTGCCAAGGCGTTAAATCCGAGTAGACTTTTTCGGTGACTTCTCGAATTTTGGACTCTAAGTCCTGCACCAAGGCCTCCATGTCTACGTCACTCGTTTCTTGCAACTCTTTCGCTTGGGCAAGCTGGTCGCGCAACAAGCGAATAGGCTCTTCAAAATCCAGATAATTCATCTGACTGCAGTTTACTAGACAAAGATGCAACTTCTTGACGTTCACGCGCCATTTTCATTGAAACCTTGCCAACAATGCATTCACCATTTTACGGACAGCTCGTCCCCGGTGACTCACGGTGTTTTTTTCAACTTGACTCATTTGAGCAAAGGTCCTGAACTCCCGTTCGGGATGAAAAATCGGGTCATACCCGAAGCCAGCGGTCCCTTCCAATTCTAGCGCTATGCGACCTTCACAAATTCCTTCTAGAAGCAATTCCTCTTCGCCTTGAATCAAACAGATAGAAGTCCGAAATCGTGCTCCACGATCTGTTTCAGGAACTCCCTCCAATGCCTGAATTAGCTTGGACATGTTGGCCTGAGAATCCGCTTTTTCACCTGCATAACGAGCCGTTCTGACGCCTGGGAGCCCGCCTAGCGCCTCCACTTCGAGCCCGGTATCGTCAGCGAAGCAATCCATTCCATACTGGGTTTTGACAAAACGCGCCTTGATGCGCGCATTCCCCTCCAGCGTATCAGAGTCTTCTACGATTTCTTCATCGCACCCAATGTCACTCAATGTCAGGATGCGGTACCGACCTTCCAGCATGCGCTCGACTTCTGCTGCTTTGTTCGCGTTGTGTGTCGCAAACACCAAAGTGGGCAGTTCTTCTTTTGATTTCATCGGGGACTTTTCCATTTGCCTGATTCGGTTTGATCAAGGGGTTTCCATTCTATGGCTCTCGGTGCATGATGACGTGGCAACGATTCCAAAATCAACTGCTGAAACTGGGTGCGGAGATCCTGCGCATTGGCGGGTTCTTCGTGGGCATGTATTCTCAACACAACCTCTTCGCCCAATGCATCATGCGGCCGCCCAAACACCACAAAAGGCTCTGAAATGATTCGGGATAGAACGGTTGAAACCACATGAGGATGGACTTTCACTCCTCCAGAATTGATCACATCGTCCAATCGCCCCATCCAGCGAAAGGTCTGTTCATCCAAAATTTCCACCTCATCGTTGGACTGCAAAACGGACTGTCCCGGAAGAATAACTTGAAGCGCACCGTCAGGGTTGGCTCCAACCACAATTCCAGGTAGACAGCGGAAAGCCTCTTCCCGAACAGGGGACCATTGACGGACAGCAAAATGGCTGATGGTCTCTGTCATCCCAAAGGATTCGAACACTTCCAATCCAACAGGCAAATCATCCATCCAATTCGCCAACAAAGGCGCTCCTCCAAGCAACAACGTTTTCCAAGTCGCCATGTTTTCAACTTGCTTCTGATCGAGACACATCGCGCGCGCTTGAGCCGGAGTCAGAGCCACAAAGTCGAAGTGCGTCGTTGGAAATTGAGGCGCCATTTTGGGTTCCAACACATCCAAATTTAAACCACCAAGAACGGCTCGAACCAACATCATCATGCCTCCCACAAATTCTGCTGGCATGGCCAGCGCAGCATGCGCTCCAGGCTCCAGTTGGAAGTGCGCCAATGTCCTCAAGGCACTGGCTTCAATGGCCGTTTTGGAATGCTGAATTTCTCGGGGGGCTCCTGTTGAACCCGATGTTCTCATCTCCATGCATGCTTCCGAATTCCACCAAGACGCCAAGGTTTCGATTGCTTTGTTTTCCCAAGGATGCCGTGCCAGTTTTCTGGCCTCATCCAACGAACTCGGCTCCAATGGAACCGAGCCGGCGGCGAGGTGCAAGATGCCAACGTCTTTCATTGTTCGAATGAATTGGGCCACACCCATGGGGTGCTCGGCTTGATCGAAAGATATTCTCCTTCAATCACAAGTGGTGAATCCACATTGTTCGTAAACAACCCACCCGTGCCCAACCCTTGAGGCAAAGGACTCGTTGCATGTTCCAATTGGCCTGCCGTCCATTGTGCGATGGCATTGAGTCCCACATTGGACTCCAAGGCCGATGTGGCCCACCAATTCACACCCAACGATTCGGCCAAAGTCAGCCATTCACCGGCAGCGGCTAACCCTCCGATTAAACTGGGTTTCAGGACGAGGAATTGAGGCTGCAGTGCCTCCAAAAGACGATGCCGCTCTTCTCCAAAAACTCCGATGAGTGATTCGTCCAATGCGATCGGCAGCGGACTCTCAGCACACAGCTTCGCCAGCCCTTTGCGGTCGGAAGCCAACAAGGGCTGTTCAATGCTATGGACTCCAAGATGCGCTAGTTTTTCGAGCTTCTGCAACGGCTTCCAGTCGTCATCTGACTTTGAAAAAGCTCCATTCGCATCGACCCTCAGCGTGAACCCTTCAGATTGCGGAGCCAAACTTCTAACCGCCTCCAGCCACACCAATTCTTCCGCAAAAGGCAGCACACCAATTTTCATTTTCAACGTTTTGAATCCATGCTGGATCAACTGCGCAGCCTGCTGCATCATGTGTTCTGGAGAATTCATCCAGATCAAGCCATTGATTTTAATGGATTCTTGGCCGCGCGCAAAATCATTGTCCAAAAGCAACTGGGCTCCCCCCCCTTCTAAATCCATCAAGGCCATTTCAACCGCAAACCGGACCGCGGGACATTGCGCTGAAACAGACACTGGATCCAATGTTCCCGATTTTACGACCTCCTGCAAGGCTCTCAAAGCAATCTCCTCGGATTCCGGACTTAGTCCTGGAATCAGGCTGCATTCGCCACAGCCGCGGCGACCGTCAGGGTGCTGAGCTACCAAGAAAAAAGTCGGCTTCGTTGTGAGCACATCGCGGGACGTTCTAGCAGGCTGAACGAATTCTAGCGGATGCCGAATAACCCGAAGTTCTAGCCCCTCCATCCGCGGTTCCTTCGGTTTCATACCGGTAAGGATTGGGTTTGGGATAACAACAGAAATAAAGCCACGAGGGCCGTGCTCAATGCCACCCGTTTTAATTCCGGGTCCAACGCTTGCGGATCGGTGGTTTGGAACACGCGGATAAGATGCGCTACATGCAATAGCGACAGCGCAAAAATCCAATGGGAACCGCGCCATTGCCCCGGCTCAATAACCAAGCAAAAACACCACCAAGAAGTCCACGCCAAAATGAAACAAACCGCCTGGTACCGTCGTGCTTTCTTCCAACCGATCCTGACGACGAGCGTGCGTTTTCCAGCAGTTTCATCGGATTTGAAGTCCCGCATGTTGTTCAAATTCAAAACCGCGACACTGAGCGCACCGGTCAATGTGCCCGGCAACAGCCAAGCCCAAGTCCAAGTGTGAGACAACAAAAAGGCCGTCCCCGCCACGCCAATCCAACCGAAAAAAAGAAAAACTGCCAGATCTCCCAATCCCACATATCCGTAGGGATTCTTTCCAGCCGTGTAGCGGTAAGCCGCGACCATTCCTGCAATTCCCAGCAGGATCAAAACGACCGCTGGCAATAACAGTTCGGTACCCTGCAATGCCATCATGACCGTTCCGACTCCTGAGACGAGCACCACCACACCCAAACCCTTCACAGCCTGCTTCATAGCTTGTGGCGAAATCCGTCCTGATGCGACAGCACGATCCAAGCGTTCTGGACCGTCTGCTCCGTTTTCAGAATCTCCCAAATCGTTGGCCCAATTGGACAGGATTTGAAGTCCGAACACGGTGCATAAAACCCCCACAAATACAGGCCAAAACCGGTCCGAAATTGCGGGGTCAATTTGAGCATCAGTGAAGGCTACCGCGCCGCCAACCATGACGCAAGCAGCGGCCAAAGGCAGTGTCCTCAATCGCGAGGCATCCAACCAATCGCGTCCGTTCATCCGGGGAATTTCGGGAATTGCTGGAAATCAGGATCCCGCTTTTCCAAGAATGCATTCTTGCCTTCCTGGGCCTCTTCCATCAAATAGTACATCAAGGTCGCATCGCCTGCAAATTCCATCAATCCTCGTTGACCGTCCAATTCAGCATTCAACCCACGCTTGATCATACGCAGCGCCATGGGCGATCGCTTCAGGATAGTGGCGCACCAGGCCATGGTTGTGTTTTCCAGCTCTTCGAGCGGCACCACCTTGTTCACCATGCCCATGGTTTCCGCCTCATGAGCAGTGTATTGCTCGCACAAGAACCAAATTTCGCGCGCTTTCTTCTGGCCCACGTGGCGCGCCAAATAGCTCGAACCAAATCCGGCATCAAAGCTCCCCACTTTAGGGCCTGTTTGACCAAAACGCGCATTCTCCGACGCGATGGTCAAGTCACATACGACGTGCAACACGTGTCCACCTCCGATGGCGTATCCATTCACCATGGCGATCACCGGTTTGGGCATCGACCGAATCTCCTTGTGCAAATCCAGCACATTCAATCGCGGCACACCATCCTTTCCAATATAGCCACCGCTTCCCTTAACATTTTGATCTCCTCCACTGCAAAAAGCCTTGTCCCCTGCTCCTGTGAAGACGACAACACCAATGTCACTGCGTTCACGGCAGATGTTCATGGCATCCAACATTTCGATGTTGGTTTCAGGACGGAAAGCATTGTAAACTTCCGGTCGATTGATCGTGATTTTGGCGACGCGGTCACACCATTCAAATCGAATGTCTTCGTACGTCTTGATCGTGGTCCAAGTTCTTTGACTCATTTCGGTTGGGATGTATTTCTTCGTCCTGGCATCGCATCTCCAATGGCTTCCTGCAATTCTTGGAAGCAGAGGGATGAAGTTGATCCGGATGTCTGAATTTCTAACAAGGCTGGGGCATCGTTGTTGCTCCAAGCTTCAAATATTTTTGTGAATTCTGCCTTTTCACTTACGCGGAAGTAATCCAGTCCGACCGTGGCTGCAGATGCGGCGGCATCTTCTAGGAAGGGCACTTCAAAATGGGTTTCCAGCAAACCGATTTCCCGTGGCCCCTTCAACCAGTGGAAAATGTTGCCCCCCCCATTGTTGATGACGACCACCTTCAAGTTCTGCGGCATGGGCTTGACCATCAAACCGTTCAAATCATACAGCCATGCGGAATCACCCGTCACGTGTACCACGCGTTCATCCGGGTGCATCAGGGCATCACCAACAGCGGTTGACAACCCCCCATCGATGCCTGCTACACCCCGATTGGCATGCAAGCGAACAGCATTCCAAGGAAACCACTGAGCATACCGAGCCGAGGTGGAATTCGCAAAGTGAATCGCACTTAGGGGAGCCTGTTGATACAATTTATTCGACAGCATGAAGAATGCCATCCAGTCACTCCAAGGCATTTCTTTGGTCACCAAAACTTGACGCTCAGCCATGTGAATTTGGTCCATCAAAACACTCCAAGAAGCCGCGTAAGCATTGTATTCAGGCAAAGATTCCAACAACAACTGCAGCCCCTGAGGCGCGGGCACGTTCCAGTGCTGCACACCTCTTCCGAAAACATTCCATGCTGCTCCATCCGACCCAATATGCCAATGGTCTACTTCGAGTGCAGACAATTGAGACCGAAGCAACTTGCTCATGGGAGGCAACCCGATGGTGATGATGCATTGAGGTTTCAGTGCATCGGGAAACGAGCCTAAAACTCCTGCTAAGAATCGTTCTGAAGAACCTTCGAGATCCTCTCCTCGCAAGTGGCTAAACACATCCACAAATGCTGCCACTTTATTGGACAATAGGGGAGACAATTGGGACCATGTGGCATGATATGGCAGGGCACCAGCCAGCAGTAAAACCCGCGGGTCATGGGTGCACAAGTGGTCCAAAAGGTCTTCTGGAATGGACCATTCCTCCGAGGATTCGCGCTGAAGCGAAGGAGTCCCACCCCATGATTCCCAATCCTTTGCATCATACAAGGGCTCTTCAAAAGGAATGTTGAGATGGACGGGGCCGAACAAAGCCGACTCCCATGCATTGACAGCATGAGCCCGCAAGGAAGCAGCGTCCATGGACACTTCATCGAGTTCCATGTCAAACAGGGTGTGGACCGAAAAGAGTTGTTGCTGATAAACGACCTGTCCGAGGCCTTCATTTCTTCGGGAGGCCGGTCGATCCGCTGTGATGCTGATCAAGGGGGTTCTTTGAAAATGAGCCTCTGCAATTGCAGGTCCATGATTGACCGCTGCTGTTCCCGAAGTGGAAATGACCGCTGCCGGCACGCGGCTCTTCAATCCCATGCCCATGGCCATATGCGCCGCAGAGCGCTCGTCCAAAGCGATGAAGACCCGCAAGAGCGGATGAGCTTCCGCAGACAGAACCAACGGGGCATGACGGGAGCCAGGAGAAACGACCACGTCGCGCAATCCACAAGAGACCAATGCGTCTAGAACATGAAACGCTCCGGGATGACTCGACGATTTCATGGTGTAAAGTTACGGCCTGAAGACCTGCTCACCCGCGAGAAACTTGACGAATGGATTGAAGTTTCATCACCGTTTCTTGCCATTCCGCTTGGGCATCAGACCCTGATACAATCCCTCCTCCGGCGAAGATTCTCGCCCCTTCAGCAAACCACTGCATGCAACGCAAGTTGACATAGAAGGTTGATTGCTCTCCGGTGGCCCAGCCAAAATAGCCGGCATAGTATGCTCTGGACTGCTTCTCGTGGGCAGCGATGAACTCGAGGGCATGAGCTCTTGGCTCACCTCCCACAGCCGGTGTTGGATGCAATGCCGATAACAAGTCCGGTGTTTCTGCGCTGGAAGCGAACTGGATGCGCGATTGCAAATGGACGAAAGCCCCGTAATTCCGATCAGCAGCAGGCTCAATCACCACATTTTCCGCATGAAATTCATCCAGTTGTTCCGCAATGAACTTCGTGACCAGCGACTGCTCTCTAATTTCTTTGGACGTCCAATTCTCTCGGTCCGCATGGCGGGTGCCAGCTAAGGAAACCGTTTCAAATTGATCTCCTCGCTGGTGGAGTAAAAGCTCAGGGGTTGCTCCCAGCCAAACTCCCGCTTGCGGAATGCTCAAAAGATAAACGAGCGCATTGGGATGCTCCGTGCATTTCCGAGCGAAGACGCTTTCAGGGTGGCTGGTTTCATCCCACCAATCCGATCGACTCAAAACCACTTTTTCCAATGACGTGTTTTCAATGGAATCCAACGCAGAGCGAATGGATGCGAGATAATCTGACTTCGAAACCACCGTGCGATCCATGACCCTTGGCAATGGAATGGTTCCAGGCATCGGCGCTGGACTCCGTTCAATGCGTCCCTTCACCGTACAATGCGGGTGCTCCTTGGATTCCTCAAAAGGAGCCAAATAAAACGTGGTGGGCCCCGAAGAATCAGGGACCAGCGTCCAAATCTCATCGGAATCAGCTCCCGGATTTCTCCACCAAAGATCGAATTCAGGCATGAGGTTAGGTTGCAGAACTCGATACGATCATCACCGTCAATCGGCTCGTACAGACCAGACGACCTTGGTCGTCCTTGATGGAAATATTCCAAACATGCAGTTTTCCTCCTCGATGCTGCAACAGCGCTTCTCCATGCACCCAGCCTGACCGCACTCCGCGCACGTGATTCGCATTGACCTCGATTCCAACGGCCTGCTTCCCTTCAGGTGCCACCAAAAAATGAGACCCGACTGAACCCAACGTTTCAGCAAGCACCACACTCGCTCCTCCATGAAGCAGACCGTAGGGCTGATGCGTCCGACCATCCACAGGCATACGGCCTGTCACGCGACTGGCTTCCACCTCCAATACCTCTATCCCCAAAACATCTCCGATGTTCGGTTTCGAACTCATTTCGTCCAGTGCCATTCCCAAAGTTTTTCGTCCGAAATTTACCACATGCAGGAGCAGCCTCCACTTCAACCTCGAATCCTTCTTGCAGAAGACGATCTCGCCTTGCGGCGTATGCTCAAATTGAACTTTGAAAAAGAGGGCTGGTTTGTTTTAGAAGCCGCCAATGGAGAAGAATCGCTCCGATTGGCTCGTCAAAATCGGGTTGACGCTGCTGTCCTTGACGTGATGATGCCCAAATTAGACGGACTTTCTGTTTGCAAGTCGCTGCGTTTAGAGGGGTTGGAAATCCCCATTTTATTCCTAACCGCTAAAAACCAAATTGAAGACCGGGTGGAGGGCTTGAGGATTGGCGCAGATGACTACCTCGGCAAACCCTTCCACCTGGAAGAACTGCTGCTGCGCGTTCGCAATTTGATCCGATTGGGACAAGGAAAGGACCGAAGACTCGCGTCCGCTCGATTTGAGTTTAGCTCAGACTGTTGGATTGATTTTTCAACTTACACCATCCGAACTCGAGTGGGAGAAGAACGAAACATCTCCAAACGGGAGGCGATGCTTCTTCGCTTATTGACTTCAAAAGCTGGAGAGGTGGTAAGTCGAGAGGAAATTTTGGAAGTGGTCTGGGGTTACAGTGCATTTCCAAGCACGCGCACGATTGACAATTACATCTTGGCTTTCCGAAAGTATTTCGAGCCCGACCCCAAGGTTCCTCAGCATTTCTTGTCCACTCGCGGAATCGGCTACCGATTCCAAACGGAAAAATAATTTCCGTCGCAAGGCAACCCCTCCTTTTTTCGTTCGTCTATGAGTCAAACACGGTCTGAGAATACTGTGTTGGTTTCAATTTCTTGCAGGTTATTGAAGAGGGACCCAAAGGGGTTCCTCTTCTTATTTTAAGCCCTTTTTTTTTGCAAGATTGACAGGCACAAGCCGTCATTGCATCCGAACATAGACCACCGCTTTGGTATCGAAAAAAGGCTGAGGAAACCATTGAGAGACGGGCAACACTTCAGTCGCTTGGGACACCTCGGCCAGCTCCTCCTTCAAGTCTCCGCCTTTCAAATACAATATTCCATTGGGCCATGGATTGATGGTTCTTCGGTCAAATCGATTCTGAACCCAAGGCACAAATCCATTCAATCGCGTCACAGCGCGACTCACGACAAAGTCAAATCGCTGGTTTTTCAGCTCTTCCGCTCTTCCATGCACAGCCGTGACATTTTGAAGTTTCAACGCATCAACAATGGCTTGTACGACTTTGATCTTCTTTCCGATGCCATCGCACAGGACAAACTCAACATCAGGACAGGCGATGGCCAAGGGAATACCAGGGAATCCCCCTCCTGTTCCCACATCCAACACGCGGCTTCCTTTGACAAATCGCATGGCCCTGTATATGGCCAGGCTATGCAGCACATGTCGTTCATCGAAAGCTTCCATGTCCTTTCGAGAAACCACATTGATTGCAGCATTCCATTCTTCGTACAAAGGTTTCAATGCGCGCAGTCGATCAGCAGCCCCTGAAGGCAATCCAGGCAGTAAAGCGTCGTAATCCATCATGTTCAGTGGGGGGTCAAATGGTCTCGCGGACCTCTTTCATCACTTGGAATAAAATGTCCCGAGCGCGAAAAAGTTGTGCTTTGACCGTTCCTAACGGAAGATCCAACTCAGCAGAAATTTCCTCATAACTGCGTTCTTCGAAATAGCGCAATTCAACCAAGCGTCGGTAGCGAGGCTTCAATTGTCCAACAACATCCCGCATGCGTTCAATGCGTTCCTTTTTTTCCAGGGATTGGAATGGATCCAGTCCATCATCGGCCACATGGATTTCCATGGAATCTCCATCGTCATTTTGAAATCCTTGATCCAAAGACAATGCCTTGATGCGCTTCTTTCGAATGAAGTCAATGGTATGGTTCGATGCGATTTTGAATAACCACGTGGAGAAAGCAAATGCCGGTGTGTACTGCTCGAGTCGCTGAAAGGCCTTGCTAAACGTTTCCATCGTCAAATCCTCCGCGTCATCTGAACTAAAAACCATCTTGTTCACCAAGTGAAAAATGGAATCGCGGTAACGTTCCATCAACTCGGCATATGCTTTTTGATCCTTTTCCTTGGTTGCACGTAGGACCAGCGCATAATCATAGCGCGCTTTGTCTGATAGGTTAGGATTCACGTCCATGTTTGGCATTGATGCGATCGATGACACTCACCGATGAGGGTGAGAGGAGATTGGGTGGTGCCGCTGCGTTTGGAGTCTTTCTCAATCCCAAGTGTTCGATTTTCGAACCCCTCTGGACTTTTGAATCTGCCACCCCAACCAAGCATCGACGACAGGTTGAACCCATCCCAGCCAATACCATGAAGAAGGTGCTCCACACGCTTGAGCGAATGACCGAAAGTTAAGCATCCTCCACGCCCATCCTCCAGTGAGAACCACACTGAGTATCCATAAAACATTGTGCAAAACCCCTTCTTTCAGCGCGAGGCAAATCCAAACGCCTGCTGCCACCCAAATCAACACTGACGCGACCCGTGGGAGCGTCAATCCCCATTGATGCAAAACACTGTAACGCCATGCAGTCGTCAAGTGACGTTGTTTTTGACGGGACCAGGCAGCCCAAGTAGCAGGAGCATGGGTGTCCGTTTGCGACGAGCGGTGAATCATGGGGACCACCTGCAAGTCAGGCAGACCCAACCACGATTGAATCAACAGATCATCGTCTCCAGAAGGCAAATCGTCATGGCTCGAAAACCCTTGAAACAACTCCTTCCTGTAGGCCATATTTCGGCCTACTCCCATATACGGGCGACCGGAACTCGCCCACCCCGCGTATGAACGTGCGATGCGCAGCGCATCCGCTTTTTCACACCATCCCAGCAATCCATGTCCTGACGACAACAGGGGGAGGCTTACGCCCAAGATGACATCCGCTCCCTTGCGGAATTCCTCATTGAGTGTTGCCAGCCATGTCTCACTGCTTGGATGGCAGTCTACATCCGTTACAACAATGTTCTCAGCCTGGGCATGGTGAATCCCCCATTTCAAGGCATCTTTCTTCCCAGGGCGGGAATCGCTTATTTCCAGCCACTGAACGGAAAATTCAACCGTTTCTTTTTTGGCACTTTTCAATACAGTGTGCAGACCATCGGAAGAACCATCATCCACTATGACCAATTCCCAGCATACGCCCCGCTGTTTTTTTAGAGCGTCCCACAAGCTCTGCCAATGGATGCATCCATTCCGAATGCACACCACCAAACTCAATTCGGGCGGTGCGCCTGTCCCTCTCCGCGATTTTGCGGCCAGCGTTTGATGGTTTGTTGGCTCTGCCTTACGATTGGACTTCATCGCTGCGCGGTGCAACCAGTGCTCGTGCGACCAAGCGATTGCAATGCCCACAAAGGTCAAGGACGCGGCAACCGGAGCCACAAGTGCAGCCTCGAAAACTCCACGAAGGCTGACCTCCTCAAGCCCAAGCAAAAACGAGTCGGAAAGAATCATTCACGGACATACAAGGGCAAGGAAATGGCTCCGTAATCCGCTTGATGCAATTGAATGAAGTAAACGCCAGGCGACCATCCGTTGACTTGAATGTCCGTCACCCCTTGGCTCAGATGGCCCTGAGCAACCTTACGACCTCTTGTATCTATGGCGGACCACTGACCTCCCGCCCATGCATTGGCTTGAATGGCACACTGCCCATTCGTTGGATTCGGAAACAACATCGGTCGCGCCGCTGCCTCCACCCCTTCGATATCACTGGCCTCTTCTACACAAAATGTCTCTTGATCCTGATCCTCATAGACTCCACCGGTTGCCACTGTAGTGCCATCGGCACCTATAATTTCCCAACCGCCTTCACCATACTCACAACACAATCCATCGCCGTAGCTATCCGAAATCTCAAACGTGTAGCAACCGGGCTGAAGACACCACTCCAACGCAATTTCGGTCCCATCCACATCATCTTCGTATGGTCCGCCGGTATAAAAGACTTGGCCCAGCTGACGCAGCTCCCAAGTCACTTCACTACCGTAATCATCCAAGGTCAGAATCATTTCATAATTCACCGTAGGCCCCGAGAACGAAGAGAACGACCCGGCGGAGGCATTGTTGTAGGCGTTTTCATCCAATGCACCATTCGGATTTTCCACCGAAACTTCCAATTCATTGGTTCCTGACGCCACGGTCAACGCGGGCAAGTCAATCACCTCCGATTCATACTGTGCAAGCGATCCCGTCCATTCAATGCTCTGGGCTGCAGCACCATTGAAGCTGTAAATCACAGTTGCAGAAACCAAATCGTTCAGCCCCATATTGGTCAAGAGAACACTTGGCGCCACCGTCTCAACACCGCACAAAATCGTTTCTGGCAGGCCCGTCACCTGAACCCCCGCATCCACCTCGTATGACACAGCGCCTTCAGGCCAGCCATCCAAAATCAACACACCCGAATTGGCAGGGTCCAACCAGTCCCAGAGTCGAGTCGATGACGCTGTTCCATCCCAACTGACATCAAACCGGCCATAGTAATCGACCTGACCATTGTTCACTGAACCGTTGCACGCGGCAGCGCCACCATACAACTGACCAACGACGCGGTGATTTTGATCAAATAGCGGGGATCCTGATGAACCGGGCTCCGTGACTCCATCTTCCCATTGGTTGATGTACCAAACCGCGGCACCGGCTGCGTTTTGAGCATTCGGCCCGTCTTCATCAAAACAGATTTTTTTGACATCTCCACTGGGATGGTGAATGCCCGTCACCGTTTCTGGATTGTCCCCGGTGGCGTCCCAGCCGGCATACTGCACATCATACGATACAGGTGGCGCCTCACTCAATTCCACCAAGGCAAAATCACTTCCCGCGTTGCTCGCCTTCAATGTGCCTCCGCTGATGACATCAGACGTCGGGGCATTGTTGGTATTCCCTGTGCAATCAGCGATTTCATGATTGAACAAATAAATCCAGTTGTTGGGATTCCCCAAGCAATGGTTGGCTGTTAGGAAATAAGGCGTTCCGTCTTGCGCCGTGTTGTTGACCAATGCGCCGGTACAAGCGGCAAATCCACCCTGTAGAATGAGTGCCACACTTTTACTTTCCGTGGCCCATGGAATGCCTTCTGGACAATTCACGTTGATGTTGCACGCACCTGAGTTGCCGTAGGGGCCTCGATTCTCCAAAACAGCCTCTGGGCGAAATACACTGCGGTACGCGTGCACGACTTGGGCAATGTGAAGTTCCGCTTCAAATGCGGCGTTCAAAGGTTCATGGTATTCTATAACAACAGACGAACCAGCCGTTTGACCCATGGCTAGACTTCCCCATTTTTTGTTATTTCGATGATCAAATGCTCCAATGAAGTCCGTTCGAGCAGCATTCCAAACGAACAACTGCGCTCCTTTTGGCAACTCAAATTCATCGAAATAAAAACTCAAAGCCAACGCTTCAGGTGAGTCAAATTGCATGCGCCAGATCCGCTCATTCGCCCCCATTGTCCATTGACCCTGTTGCGCGGGTGAAATGTCTACTTCAAACTCGACCCCAAAACGCCATGGCACTTCCTTGTAGGTATCCGTAACAGCATCCTCTGCGGCCAATGCGGTCCGATCGATGGCAGGCAATCTGAAGGTTGGAATCTCTTCCACAACCACATTCCAATCAGGAGAGCCCCCTCTGCTAATTTGGGCAAGGGAGAGCTGGGTAAGAGAAAGGGCAATCAGGCAAACGATGCCAGTTCGAAGAGAGCGCTGGTGATCAGTCATATGAATAAGGTAAAATAAGCGTGTCCAGCAGAATAACAGTTATTCCGTGAGGGGTGGATTTATAACGCGACAAATCAAACATTTGTTCATTCTGAATCAAAGCGCGACAAGGGTCTCCCGTTGATTCATGGACAACAACTACCGGCTGTTTCGGCGGCAAGCTTTTCATCGCTGGACCGGACGCCATCAGACTGAACCGGTGGTCACCGCATCCACCTCCGTAGCCCACGACCACTCGAAGTGAATCTCCAACCACCTCAGCCGAAATCACATCAACCGAAGCGTCTTCCCAAGAAGGACCGGGAAGCTCCATTGAAGGCGACATGTCTGGATTCAAGGCCTCACGAGGAAGCCCTTTTTGATCTTGGCATCCGTAGCATAAAAACACGATTGCAATGCCCGCAATGGCGCACATCTTAGAGCTGAGTGTCGGCATGTCCGAATATAAGTCAACAACAAGAGTTACATGAACATCGACTTCATAAAGACTTCGAATTCACGTGCCAGCCTCACTCCTATCAGCGGATATCAATCAAGTAAGGCATCCGCGCTTGCACGCGATCGCCTGACTCCAACATCCGATGCACCCGCATCAATTCAAGCGTTTGAAGTTCAGACATGCCCATCCGTTCGAGGACTTCACCTGCTACAGTCACACCCGCAAATTCCTCTATGAATGCTTCGATTGGATTTTTCATTTCAGGCAAGTACACGACGTCGTCTTTTCCCAGTGAATCCAATCCAGCCAGTTCAACGGCTCCAGCGATGGCGTCATCCAAGTTTCCGATGACATCAACCAATCCGCGTTCTTTTGCGTCGGACCCGGTCCAAACCCGTCCACGGGCCATTTCATTCACTTCATCAAAGGACTTGCCGCGTCCCTCCGCTACAATCGAAACGAAGTCATTGTAGATATCGGTGATCGATGCATTCATCGCTTCCATCTGCAGCGCATCCAACGGTTCGTCTACCCCAATTCCAGCATGAGGATGTGTGCGAACATCATCAAAAGCCAATCCCATCTTGTCCTTGAGCAATTCACCGGCATGCGGCAGCATCCCGAACACACCGATAGAACCGGTAATCGTTGTCGCATTGGCATAAATACGGTCCGCTCCAGCACTGATGTAGTACCCGCCTGAAGCAGCTAAATCTCCCATACTGACTACCAAAGTTTTTCCGGCTTCCTGCAGCAATTGTGTTTCTCTCCAAATGACATCGCTAGCCAAAGCAGATCCTCCAGGACTGTTTACGCGCAGCACCACCGCTTCCACATCCGGAGCGAGGCGTGCCTGACGCAATGCCTTGGACAAGGTCTCAGATCCTATTGTTTGGTCATCTCCTTCTCCAGACTCAATCGCACCCACCGCATAGATCACAGCCAAGCGACCGCCAAGAGGCTCTTCCTCTTCCTTCTCCCCTTCTGGCTCGTTCATAAAGCTCATGAAGCTCAAGTCCAGTGCGGCTTCTTCCATCGTCGGCATGAGGTAGTCACTGAATGTCAAATATTCCGGCTCCTCTCCGACTTGCTCACGAACCCAATCCTTCACCTCATCCTCGTACATCAACCCATCGAACAGGCCGACATTGACCCCGTCTTCCGCCACACGCAGAGACA
>CALGEI010000196.1 GCA_937881575.1 uncultured Flavobacteriales bacterium
ATTTACTTGGCGCCATTCGGCCTGCCATTGAGCTGGCGAACGACGACGCCAATGATTCCTTTCTGTTCATTGCGGACCTGCACTCGCTGACGCAAGTCAAGAATGGAGCCGAACTGCGGCAAAATACCTATGCCGCCGCTGCGGCTTGGCTTGCCTTCGGATTGGACACGACCCGCACCGTCTTTTACCGGCAAAGTGACGTGCCTGAGGTCACTGAATTGGCCTGGTACCTCAATTGTTTTTTTCCCTACCAACGATTGACCTTAGCACACAGCTTCAAGGACAAATCCGAACGGTTGGAAGATGTCAATGGTGGCCTGTTTTCCTATCCCATGCTCATGGCGGCAGACATCTTGCTCTACGACGCGGATTTCGTTCCCGTTGGAAAAGACCAATTGCAGCATTTGGAGATGACCCGGGATGTCGCCGCGCGTTTCAACCATCGCATGGGCGAAACTTTTGTGGTTCCTCAAGAAATGACCCGGACAGAGACCATGCTCATTCCCGGTTTGGATGGGGCCAAGATGTCGAAATCCAAAGGCAACACGTTGAATGTTTTCGATGAGCCCTCAGCCCTGAAAAAACGCATCAACAAAGAAATCATCACCGACGCCACGCCGTTGGAAGAGCCGAAAGACCCAGACAGCGCGGTGGTTTGGCAGCTCTATCAAGCCATCGCAGGTGAAGCTCAAAGCCAAGAGATGGCAGAGAAGCTGCGCGCCGGAGGCTACGGATGGGGGCACGCAAAAAAAGATTTACTCGAAGCCATTGTCGATGGATTCGCCGCGGAACGTGCTGAATTCAACCGCTGGATGGAGGACCGCGGAGGGCTCGATGCAGAGCTGTCGAAAGGGGCCGCTCAAGCCAGGGAAGTCGCGTCGTCCGTACTCGACCGCGTGCGCACCAAAATCGGATACTAACCTCTCTTTTCTTTTTGGCATGTTCCTTGGTTGGTTGGGTTGAAATCAATCCAACCCAACACCATGTTCAATTGCCGCCTTGCCCTCTTGACCGCCATCCTCTGGATGGGATCTGTTATGCTCCCTTTGATGGCTTCTGCCAGTCAACCCACCAAAGCCCAAAGCGAGCAATTGCTTGAAACTTCCATTGATCATGTCGTCGTTTACCAACAAGGGGCGCAAGTGGAACGCGTATCCGAGGTTCACATCCCCACAGGAACGTCCACGCTCATATTTTCAAAACTCAACACGAGCATCGATCCATCGCAACTGAGGATTACCGGAGACGGCGATTTCAAAGTGATCAGCATTACGCACCGGTACCACACGGACACGCTCGGGGGAGCGGAATCTGCAGGCGAAAGAGCCCAATTGCAATTGTCTCGCAATGATTTGCAGCGGGACATCAACACCATTCAAAATCGGCGGGTTATTTTCGATCGGGAGGAACAACTGCTGCTCAACAACCAAGGGTTTTCGGTGAAAGACAACGGGGTCGATTTGGAACGCCTGATGCAAGCCTCCGTGTTTTACCGCGAACGCTTTCAAGCCATTCAAGCAGGCCGCCAGGCGCTTGACGAAGAAGTTCAATCGGTACAATTGAAAATGAATCAACTGGATGAGCAGGTGCGGCAACTTCCTCCTTTGCGAACGGAGTCCTTTTTGGAAGTTGTGGTGCGGGTAGAAGCGGACAAACCCACTTCGGGATCATTGATGATGAGTTATTGGATGCAA
>CALGEI010000197.1 GCA_937881575.1 uncultured Flavobacteriales bacterium
GTGATTCTCAAATTCCATTGATGAAACATGTACTGGCAGTGTCATTTTGGGCGGCGCTGTTAATGAAATGAAGTTTGACGTTTATAGCACGATCTCTGGCGGACTTTTGAACAAAGCCGAATACAGCAATACCATTTCGATTTTGGGTGGATCTAACATTACGAAAGGCGGCGTTACAAACACCATTTTAGGCAATTTGACTTCTACGCATTTGATGGATTCCAATGGCGAAAACCATCGCATTCAGACGACCGCCTGTGTTGAAATCATTTTGGACAGCACGACACCCGATTCAGGCGCAGGAGGCGCAATAAACATCACAGTCAATACGGCAAACGCTGAGGCCTTTAGCGTAAGTTGGGCTGGCCCGAACAGCTTTACAAGTACTTCCGAGGACATTACGGGACTACCCGCCGGTACGTACATCGTGACTGTTGTCAATGTGCTGCCTGGCGATAACAGCAGACTCTGTGAAGCGACCCTCTCCGTTGATATATTGTAGGCTACATTTTGAACGTTCGATTTCCCCAACACTTTATCTGATTATCAACAGGTTAACGTATTCGTAGCACGTGGAAATCCAAGAAAAACGCTCTGAAGTTTTGGTGATGTTCGCATTTCATTGGCATGCACTTGAACGAATCGATCGCTTTGCGAAATTCAACAAGGTCACCTTCTGACGGCCTTGATGGCATAGCAATACGGGAGAACTGACTGCACTCGCCTCGAAGACGTGTTGTCCTGGAGCACGTTCTGCCATGCCGCTCAAGCCATAAGGCGAATGGTTCCACCAACAGGACGTAATCAATGTGTCTCCTCCCCCATCCGTGTAAGTGCCTTGCTCAGTTTCGATGTCCGAATTCTTCGAAAAGAAATAATGGGAACGCTGGAGAATGAGGTCACTGCTAAGTGGCAGGCCGATGTCAAGAGCACCTCGCTTGCCTCCAATGTGCGGCCCCTGATCGTGCTCATCTTGCTAGCCACCCTCCTGCTCTTCATCCTCCTCGACAGCTTGGATCTGGCCTTTGTCATGGGTGATTTCGGCCCCGTCATATGTTGCGGAAAGGTGACAAAGAGGAATTTTGACTACATTCGTCCATCAAGCTAAATCGACTCAAATGCGCATCCTTACTGCTCCCTTCATTACTTTATTGTTCTGTGGTCTGTTCGCGACAAATGTTGTTGCACAGAACTGGGAACATAATATCTCCGGCACCGTCGGACTCCTCAATGCCAAAATCAGGCTCCAATATGAGCGGCCTCTAGGGGACAAGGCGACCTTAGGGTGCAACATGAATTACTACCTCGTCAATTGGACGGGACCTGTCTTCGAGCCTTTCGGGCGGATTTACGGAAAGAAGGATGGCAATACCGAGGGCTTCTTCGCCCAGGGTAAAATCATGTTCGGCTCCCTCTCAATCGTCGACTATGACACCGAATTTTTGCAGGATCCCAACCAAAATCGCTGGTGGACTTTTGGAATGGGCGCTGGAGGAGGCTACAAGAGCATGATCGGAGAGCACTTCAATTTTGAGTCCATTTTTGGTATCAGGTTGCTCGCCGCTCCCACCTACCGCCTAGACTTCGACGACGAATTTGGTCTCAACGATGCTTCGGGCGTGGGAGAAGTTATAGGTTGGGGTCTGACCACTGGATTCCCACTCGACATTCAACTGAAATTCGGCTACCAGTTCTGACCGTCTGGTCGGCTTCATGGCCGACTTGCAATCCATCTCCACTGATTGGCACACAGTGGAGTGGCTTTAGTTTTACTCAGAACACCTTCACCACGAGTTGGTGACTTCTGCTGTAACGCACATCGGATCATCCGCAACTGTTATGAATGGCAAGGCGTGGATACGCTCACCAAGAATCCACCCATTGTGGATTCAACGTCCTTTCGGGTGACGAAGATGCGCATGATGCCATCGGAGTAATTTGCGGGCGACGCTATGGGCGACACTTTTCTCAAACTACTATTTATCAACATTTTAGAAGTGTTAAAGGTGGAGCCGGCGGATTTTGAACCCCTTTCTCAAAGCCCCAACCTGCTTGATTCTACAGGGACTACCAAGCATCGTCCATGCGTTTGTCCATGTTTGCAACTTCCAGTCAATGCAATGTCAAAAGATTTGTGTTGGCCATGTCCGAGCCCGTATCGAACTCTGCTTAAACCATTCTGCCTAAAAATCGTCGATAGTTAAAAGCATAAGACCTCATATCAGATTGGCTACCTATTTTCGTTTGAGCAACACCCCCTAAGGAAATGAACCACGCATTATCATTGAGAATAATTACGGCCCTGAGCCTTGCTGTATTTTTGGTGACCTCTTGCAATAAGGAGAGTGTCTGCGATGAAGAAACCATTCCTCAAGAGGAAGAGAACGGCAAGCAGATGCTCCTCATTGGGAATAGCTTCTTTCGACCATA
>CALGEI010000198.1 GCA_937881575.1 uncultured Flavobacteriales bacterium
GGTGCTTTCGCTCGATGCACATTTGTTCTTATCTTTATGAGCGCAATAACGATTTAGAATCCATGAAACAATTTTTGACTGCTTGCATGATGGTCTTTGGCTTCATTGCCTTGACATCGGCACAAGACCTCACTTCTGGTGCATCCATTTCCCTTGATAAGGACGTTCATGATTACGGAACAATCTCTCAGGGAGCCGACGGAGGATGTGAATTTACGGTCACCAATGCTGGAACGGATCCGTTGATTATTTCTCGTTGCAAGGGTTCATGCGGATGCACTGTACCGAAATGTGATAAGGACCCTGTTATGCCCGGAGCCACTTCAGTCATTAGTGTTCGATACGACACCAAGCGAATTGGTCCAATCAATAAGAGCGTAACCATTACCTCCAATGCGAACAATGAGCCTACCAAGGTGATTCGTATCAAGGGCAAGGTGGAAGCATCAGATGTGAATAGTACGGGTGGAGCACCATTGAAGCCTGCTGCTGCTGGAGCACCCGTCAACAAAGAGTGAAATACTTGATTGCACGATTAAGTGCAGAATGATATTTGGAAGTCGTTTCTCATTTGGAGGAACGACTTCTTTTTTGTCCGATTTTTGCGAAATAGAAACGAGATAGCTCCCCCATGGAATTGCCAACGATTTACGATCCGAATACCATTGAAGACAAATGGTATGCCTACTGGTTGGAAAATGGATATTTTCAATCCAAGCCAGATGACCGTGAGGCTTATACTGTAGTCATTCCTCCGCCCAATGTGACGGGTGTGTTGCACATGGGGCACATGCTCAACAACACCATTCAAGATGTGTTGGTTCGAAGGGCGCGAATGCTAGGGAAGAATGCCTGTTGGGTGCCAGGAACTGACCACGCTTCCATTGCGACTGAAGCCAAGGTTGTACATCGCTTGCGCGAAAAAGGCATTCGGAAATCCGATTTAACGCGGGATGCATTCTTAGGTCATGCTTGGGAATGGACCCATGAGCATGGTGGAATTATCTTGGAACAACTGAAAAAGTTGGGCGCAAGTTGTGATTGGGATCGGACTCGATTTACCATGGATGAGGCGTATTACGATGGAGTGATTGACACGTTCATTGATTTGTTCAATAAAGGGTTGATTTACCGGGACGTGCGGATGGTGAATTGGGATCCTGTAGCACTCACCGCTTTGAGCGATGAGGAAGTCATCCACAAAGAGGAACATGGACTGCTGTACCACGTGCGCTACGCCATCGCGGATGCGGAGGATGAATGGTTGACCATTGCGACGACGCGCCCTGAGACGATCATGGGAGATACGGCGATTTGCATTCATCCGGAAGACGAACGCTTTGTCCACTTGCACGGCAAGGAAGCTTGTGTGCCCCTCATCGGACGACGGATCCCGATTGTTCTAGATGACTACGTCGATCGAGAATTTGGAACAGGATGTCTCAAGGTCACCCCGGCCCACGATGTCAATGATTACGATCTAGGCAAAAAACATGACCTGGAAACCATCGACATCTTCCATGCCAATGGCACGCTGAATGAGCAAGGGGGGAGCTATGAGGGAATGGATCGATTTGATGCTCGGAAGGCGATTCATAAGGACTTGGAGGAGGCCGGTTTTTTGGTGAAAACGGAGGATTACACGAACAAGGTGGGGCGTTCAGAACGCACGGATGCGGTCATAGAGCCTCGCTTATCGCTCCAGTGGTTTCTTTCGATGAAGGAATTGGCTCAGCCTGCGTTGGATCATGTTATGGACGGCACGGTTGCGTTCCATCCGCCCAAGTTCAAGAATAGCTACCGGCATTGGATGGAGAATGTGAAAGATTGGTGTGTCAGTCGTCAATTGTGGTGGGGGCATCGGATTCCCGCTTGGTTCTATGGAGAGGGAAAGGATGCATTTGTGGTGGCGAAGACGGCCTCGGAAGCTTTGGACGCTGCACGCATTAAATCGGGCCGCGCCGACATGCAACGCGAGGACATTCGGCAAGATGAGGATGTGATGGACACGTGGTTTAGCAGTTGGTTGTGGCCGATTCAAGTTTTTGATGGGTTGAAGACAGAAGAGGAGGTGTCGTATTACTATCCGACGGCTGACTTGGTGACCGCCCCGGAAATCATGTTTTTTTGGGTTGCACGGATGATCATCGCCGGGTATGAGTACCGTGGTGAGGCACCGTTTAAAAACGTCTATTATACAGGGATTGTCCGGGATAAGCAGGGCCGTAAAATGTCCAAGAGCCTTGGGAACAGCCCGGACCCCATCGAGCTGATGAACCAATACGGTGCGGATGGCGTGCGTGTAGGGATGCTCTTGACTTCGCCTGCTGGCAACGACTTGCCTTTTGATGAGAAGCTCTGTGAACAAGGCCGTAATTTTGCCAATAAAATTTGGAATGCGTTCCGCCTAACGCAGAGTTGGGAAGTCGAACAAGATGCAGCGCAACGGGATTCATCGGCGCAGGCCATCGTCTGGATGCAGAATCGGGTGAATGAAGTCTTGATGGAATTGGATGCGCAGTTTGCCGAATTCCGATTGAGCGAAGCGTTAATGGGAACGTATCGGCTGGTCTGGGATGATTTCTGTAGTTGGTATCTCGAATTGGTAAAACCGGCCTATGGTCAAGCTCTGGATGGCAAGACCTATGATGCGACGGTGGAGTTGTTCGAGTCCATTCTGAAAATACTCCATCCGTTTATGCCCTTTCAAACGGAAGAGATCTGGCATTGGATTGGAGACCGGTCGGCTCCCGCAGATGCCTTGTGCATTGCTCCATGGCCCAAAGTGGGTGTGATTGATCAGGATTTGCTGACGCATTTCGAGACATTCAAACAGCTCGTCTCCGAGGTGCGGAATGTGCGGAAAGAGAACCAAATTCCCCATCGCGATGCGCTCGTACTCCATGTGGATTCTGGAGAAGGCTATCCAGCCGCTTTGGAGGCCGCTTTGATCAAGTTGTGCAATCTCTCCTCTATTGAGCAAACCAAAGAAAAGGTGCCCAATAGCTTTGGGTTTCTTATCGGAAGATCCTCCTTCTTTATTCCATTTGGGGATGCCGTAGATGCCGATGCTGAGAAAGAAAAGATTCACAAAGAAATTCAACATGTTACAGGCTTTCTAAAGGCCGTACAAGGCAAGTTGTCCAATGAGCGTTTTGTAAGCAATGCTCCTGACGCCGTGGTTGTTATGGAAAGGAAAAAGGAGTCTGATGCGCTTTCGAAATTGGACGTGTTGAATGCGAAATTGAAGGATTTAGGATAAGATTCGAACACGAGCCTCTCCCAGTTGTTCCTTCACCATGTGGGGAATATTCAAAACAGATCCGGTCAAGAAGTTGCAGAAAGAACATGCAGCGATGTTGGCCGAAGCCCATCGAATGGGGTCCATCGATCGAACCAAGTCGGATGAGTTGGTGGCTAAAGCTGCTCAGCTTGAAGAGAAATTGATGGAACTATTATCCAAATCGTGATGATGGAGCAACGTACTTTCGCCATTGTCGGTGATTCCAGAGGCATTGGAGCTTCATTGCGGGAGCAATTGCTGGCATCGGGTCATCGGGTCATTGGCGTGTCCAGAACGGGTGTTCAACGCCCTGCGGATGCTCACTCAAGCGCATACCAAAGCTTGGTGTTCGACGCGGTCCAACATCCGTGTGACCTGTCCTCATTCGCCTCTGAGCTTGCGGGGCTAGTATACTGTCCAGGTACCTTGCGATTGAAGCCCCTCCGCGGATTGAAACGAGAGCACTTCGTCGAAGATTGGGAAGTCAATTTTCTCGGGGCGGTGCAGACATTGCAGGCAAATCAGAAATTATTGGCCGCATCTCCGAGTGCATCTGTCGTGCTCTTCAGCACGGTAGCGGTGGGCACCGGCATGTCATTTCATGCGAGCATCGCTGGAGCGAAAGGAGCAATCGAAGGCTTGACGCGCTCGCTTGCGGCTGAATGGGCTCCGAAAATCCGTGTCAATGCCATTGCACCTTCATTGACTGATACACCGTTGGCAGCAGGCCTGTTAGGCAGCGATGCCAAGCGAGAAGCGGCAGCTGAACGAAGTCCATTGAAACGGGTGGCATCAGCGGAAGAGGTCGCGGGATTGGCCCATTGGCTGTTGAGTGGACAAGCGCAAAACATGACCGGTCAAGTCCTGCAGATGGACGGAGGCATGAGTCGAATTCGTTGAGCCATGCGCGCATTGAATGATGTGGACATTGAACTGCTGGAACAACGGAAGCGAGGCCGATTGATGAACAGCTTGAGTGGTTTCAAAAGTGCGAATGTCATCGGTACCACTGATGGCATGGGGCATCACAACTTGGCCATGTTCAGTTCCGTGGTCCATTTGGGATCAGATCCTGCGTTGCTTGGAGTTGTCTTGAGGCCGCCTGTTGAGCCGGAAAATGGAAGCCATACCTACTGGAATATCCGTGAAACAGGAGTGTTCACCATCAACCACGTGTCGGATTCATGGTATCGAAAAGCACATCAGACCAGCGCCCGTTATGATGCGGAAGAAAGCGAATTTGAGGCTGTTGGATTGAATCCTGTTTTTCGTTGTGGCTTTGAGGCACCGGCTGTTGAAGAATCATCCGTTCGCATTGGACTTGAACGTGTCGATGAATGGAAAATCCCGCAAAACGAATGCCGCTTTATAGTAGGGCAAATCCGTTGGATTGAGTTTCCTGAAGACGCTTGGGCGGAGGATGGATTCCTGGATCTAGAAAAACTCGGAGTTGTGGCCATGAGTTCTTTGGACTCCTACCACAATACCCAGCAATTGGAGCGTTTATCTTATGCCAAGAAGGACAAGCCTTTGACTCGCGTGACGGGTGATGGCGAGCCTCCAGAGTGAATCTGCAGATTGGAACTTGAGCGCATAGAAAAGGCGGTCCTTTTGAGGGCCGCCTTTTCTGTGCAGTCAATTGGACGTTTACTTTTTCAAGTCGAATCGGTCCAAGTTCATGACTTTGTCCCAAGCGGCGACAAAATCGTGTAAGAACTGCGCTTCGGAATCTGCGCAGGCATACACTTCAGCCAACGCGCGCAGCTCGGAATTGGATCCGAAGATCAAGTCCACACGTGACGCCTTCCATTTGGGCGCACCCGTAGAACGGTCGTTGCCATGGAACTCATTGTCTGAGTGGTTGGACTTCTCCCAAACGGTGCTGAAGTCCAACAGATTGGTGAAGAAATCCGTTGAGAGCGTGTCTTTTCGATTGGTGAAGATGCCGAAGCTCGAGCCATCGAAATTGGCTTGCATGCTCCGCATTCCACCCACCAACACCGTCAGTTCAGGAGCGGTGAGTGTCATCAGTTGAGCTTTGTCAATCAAGTACTCTTCCGCGGCAATCGAACTGGCTCCTTGCAAGTAATTCCGGAATCCATCAGCAAAAGGTTCGAGTACTGCAAAAGAGGAGACATCCGTCTGTTCCTGCGAAGCATCGGTGCGTCCAGGTGCAAAAGGCACGGCAATGGAATGTCCAGCATTGTGCGCAGCCTTCTCGACTCCAACACATCCACCGAGGACAATCAGATCAGCCATGGATACCTGACTTCCCTGCGCATTGGCAGCATTGAAAGCCGATTGAATGCCTTCGTACGCACTCAATACCGTTGACAACTCAGACGGGTTGTTGACCGCCCAATATTTTTGCGGAGCCAATCGGATTCGGCCACCATTTGCACCGCCACGCTTGTCGGAGCCACGGAAGGTGGATGCGGATGCCCAAGCGGTGGTCACCATTTGCGTTACGGTCAAGCCGGATGAGGAAATCTGTCCTTTTAGATCTTGGATGTCGGAAGCACTGACCACAGGCGCTGTCGCTGCTGGAATGGTGTCTTGCCAAATCAGGTCTTCTTGGGGAACGTCCTTTCCTACATAAAGCGCAACCGGTCCCATGTCCCGGTGTGTCAATTTGAACCAAGCACGCGCAAAGGCATCACGGAATTCGGCAGGATTTTCATAGAATCGGCGAGCGATTGGTCCGTAAGCGGGGTCTTCCCGTAAGGCTAAATCCGAAGTGAGCATCGTCGGTGCATGGCTGATCGAAGCATCATGCGCATCCGGAACGGTGCCAGCACCGGCTCCGTTCTTGGGCTTCCACTGGAAAGCTCCAGCGGGGCTTTTTGTCAATTCCCAATCGAAATTGAAGAGATTTTCCAAGTAATCGTGGCTCCACTGGGCGGGTGTCGTTGTCCACGCGCCTTCGAGTCCGCTGGTGATGGTGTGCGCTCCACGGCCCGTGCCGAATGAGTTGTTCCATCCCATTCCTTGCTGTTCAATGCTCGCTCTAGCGGGTTCAGTGCCAACATGCTCATCCGCGTCGGCTGCACCGTGCGTCTTGCCAAACGTGTGTCCGCCGGCGATCAGCGCAACGGTTTCTTCATCGTTCATGGCCATGCGTGCGAACGTCTCTCGAATGTCTCGCGCGGATGCGAGTGGGTCGGGATTGCCATCAGGACCTTGTGGGTTGACGTAAATCAATCCCATCTGAACCGCTGCAAGTGGGTTGTCCAATTCACGATCGCCAGAGTAGCGCTTGGAGGCGAGCCACTCGCCCTCGGGTCCCCAGTAGATGTCTTCTTCAGGTTGCCAAACGTCTTCCCGTCCACCGGCAAAGCCGAAGGGTTTGAAACCCATGGATTCAAGCGCGCAATTGCCCGCTAGAATCATGAGGTCACCCCACGATAGTTTCTTTCCGTATTTCTGCTTGATCGGCCACAAGAGCAAGCGGGCTTTGTCCAAATTGGTGTTGTCAGGCCAGCTATTCAATGGAGCGAATCGCTGCGTTCCTGCACCACCACCACCACGCCCATCCGTCGTGCGATACGTGCCAGCGCTGTGCCAAGCCATTCGGATAAAAAATGGGCCGTAGTGTCCATAATCTGCAGGCCACCACTCCTTCGAATCTGTCATGACATGCTCAATGTCCTTCTTCAAGGCATCCAAATCCAAGGAAGCGAAGGCTTCGGCGTAGTTGAAGTCCGTTCCCATTGGGTTCGACTCCGCGCCGTGTTGTCTCAAAATATTGATGTTAAGCAGGTTCGGCCACCAGTCTTGATTTTTGGTACCGCCTTTGGAGCCTTGTTGTGAGGAATGTCCCGTGAATGGGCACTTCGCAGCACCGTCAGAAGATGCTTCGTGTGAATGGCTGTGATTCGAGTGATCCATAGTTTTGATTGAGTTCGTAGCTGTAGCATCAAAGACCTCATTGGTTCCTGATGGCTTCGTTGCTGCGCGAAGTTAAAAACAATCCTGTTCCATACGGGGAGAATTGGTGCCCTTTTGCCGTTCAGTCATGACCCGTATAGCGATCATGGTCGTCCTGAAAAAACATCAGGCCTCCGAGGCTCAGTAGCATGGAAGTTTGACTGAAATCATCGAAATTTGCAGCAATGGAAAATCCCGCATCCCCAGCGGCAGAGCAAACGCTCTTGCATTATGAAATCATCGATCAAAAGCCCAATGCGCCTTGGTTGGTATTCGTGCACGGTGCGGGAGGGAGCATTCGAACATGGAAGTTTCAAATCGATGCGTTGGCACCTCACTTTCGGTTGCTTCTCATCGATTTGCGAGATCATGGAGAGAGCAAAGACATCATGCCGGAGTTTCCGTCATACGATTTTGACATTGTAGCGACTGATATACTGGCCGTCATAGACAACTTGGGCATTCAGAAAGCGCACTTTGTGTCGTTAAGTATTGGCAGTGTGATTTTGCAGAAAATTGACATCGAGCGTCCTGCCTTGGTGGATCGCATGGTCATGGCAGGTGCCATTTTCGATGGCAGCACCATGATGCACTGGTTCGTACACAGCGCCAAACTGCTAACGTACATCTTGCCCTACCGCGCGATGTATTGGCTTTTTAGCTTCATCGTGCTGCCGCGTCGAAATCACCGATTGAGTCGGCATGTATTCCGCAGGCAGAGTTTGCGATTGACCGGCGGGGAATACTTGAAGTGGGTGGAGCTGTACAAGCCATTCTTCAAGTTGATCAGCGTTTATTTCAATCGTCCTGTTATGAAGAAGGGGCTAGTCGTAATGGGCAGTCAGGATCACATTTTCATCAAGGCAGCACAGCGATTCGCCAAGATTCAACAAAATGTCAAGTTGACGGTCATTGAGAATTGTGGCCACGTGTGCAGCATTGAGGCACCCGAAATATTCAATGATTTGGTCATTAAGTTTCTAAGCAACCAAGAAGTTCCGTTGTCCGTTGAAGCGACTCCTGTTCCGAAAAGTTGGAGTGAATTGCGCGCTTTACAAAACGGATAAGATCAGCGGTGGTGGATTTAACCGGCTGGTGTCCAGTTGGCAGGACATCCTTCTCCATGCGTTTGCACGTGGTGCAAAGCAGAAGCCATCCGCAACGCTTCGTCTACACTGCGACCCAAAGGATAAAAGTTGATCAATTGATGCTGGACGACACCTGTCTTGTCGATCAGGAACAATCCACGCAAGGCCACCATGTCAGAATCGGCTGAAAGCAATCCATCTTCCGTGTAATCGTATTCACCGCTGAGAACATCGTAATTGGTGGTGATGGTTTTATTCGCGTCAGAAACCAGCGGATAACGCACTCCTTGAATGCCGCCGTCAGCTTGTGCAACCTTCATAAAGGCCATGTGTGTATCCGAAGTATCGGTGGAGCATCCGACGATCACGGTATCCACGGCTTTGAAGGCATCGAGTTGCGCGTCAAAGGCTTGCAACTCCGATTGGCACAATCCGGTGAAGCTTTTGGGGTAGAAGAAGAACAACACATTGCTGTTGCCGATGAACTGATCCAGTGAAAACCCTTTTGAAAAGGATCCGTTGATAACCGCTGAACTTGAAAAATGAGGGGCTTTCCTTCCGACCAAATGCGCCATGGGTGTGAATTGTTGGGTTTGAAACTCGCTGCGAAGTTACTTCGACATCGTTCGTCTATTGACTCGCTGGCGATATCTTTGCATCGTGAGCAATAAAATGAAAGGCCCCGATTGGTTTATCAATCGCGAACTCAGCTGGTTGGCTTTCAATCACAGAGTGCTGCAAGAGGCGTCGCATCCAGACAACCCGGTCATCGAACGCATTCGCTTTTTGGGGATTTTCTCCAACAACCTGGATGAGTTTTTCCGCGTGCGCGTGGCCAACCTGCAACGGGTGGCTTTGGTTGGCAACAAGACGACCACCACATTGGGGTTTGATGTCAAGGAGACGTTGGCGAAGGTTTCTGAGCGGGTGATTGAGCTGCAATCCGAATACAATCATGCCTTTGAATTGGCCGTAGACGATCTAGCCAAGGACAACATCCGATTCGTCAATGAAAAGGAACTCAACGAGGAGCAGCAAGCGTTCGCGACCAACTATTTCAGCAGGAAAATTCGCACCCACTTGGTCCCCATAATGATAGGGAGGGATGTGGCTTTTCCCGACCTGTTGGATGGCTCTTTATATTTGGCGGTCGGATTGGTTCTCAATCAAAAAGGAAAGACCAAAACGCAATACGCGATCTTGGAAGTGCCACGACACGTTCCTCGTTTTTTGGTATTGCCATCGGACGGGTCGGAGCAAGTGGTGGCGTTCATAGAGGACATCATTCGATTGGAGTTGCCACGCATTTTCGGATTGTTTCAGCCTGAAGTCGTCGTAGCCCATGCGATCAAGGTGACACGCGACGCGGAGATTGACATGGATGATGACTTGTCGCGTTCTTTGATGGAGAAGATGCGAAGAGGAGTGGCTCGAAGGCGGCAAGGTGATTTTGTTCGCTTCTTGTATGATCGAGAAATGCCAGCGAAAATGCTGAAGATGCTGAAAGACAATTTAAGTCTAGCAGAATCTGAGAATGTCATTCCGGGCAGTCGTTATCACAACAAAAAAGATCTGATGGAATTCCCGAATTTGGGGAGGCTGGATTTGATGTATAGACGAATGGATCCATTAGTGCATCCGCAATTGTTGAGAAAAAGCAGCTTACTGGACCAGATCGGAAAGCGCGATATCTTACTGCATTATCCCTACCATCAGTTTGGTCAAGTGGTCGACATCTTGCGAGAAGCTGCGATTGATCCGTCGGTCCAATCCATCAAGATTAACTTGTACCGTTTGGCTCGAAATTCTCAGGTCATCAACGCTTTGATGAATGCATCCCGAAACGGTAAGACCGTCCAAGTGGTCATTGAATTATCGGCGCGTTTTGATGAAAAGCACAACATCGAAATGTCCAACCTTTTGCAACAGGCAGGCGCGGTGGTTGAGTTCGGAGTCAGTGGATTGAAGGTGCACTCTAAGTTATTCCTGATTACGAGGGTTAGAGACCGGAAGGTCGAGCGAATCGCACACATCGGCACAGGGAATTTCCACGAGGAGAAGGCGCGGGTTTTTTGTGATTTTGCGTTTTTAACCGCAGACCCGCAGATTACGGGTGAAGTCGACCGCTTATTCCAGTTTTTGTCGAACAATTACGAACGACCGGTCTTTCGCAATTTGATCGTAAGCCCCTACAGTACGCGGCGTAAATTCTCCGAATTGATTCAAAGGGAGATGCAACATGCGCGAGAAGGGAAGCCTGCTAGAGTCCTGCTGAAGTTGAACAATCTCGTGGATGCAGATATGATTCGGAAGCTCTATGCTGCGAGCAAAGCGGGGGTACAAGTGGACTTAATTGTTCGTGGAATCTGCTCTTTGGTTCCAGGTGTCAAGGGCATGAGCGAAAACATCCAAGTTCGGAGTGTAATCGGTCGGTATCTCGATCACGCCCGTATTTTGGTTTTTGCCAATGATGGTCATCCCCTGTACTTTTTAAGTTCAGCGGATTGGATGACGCGCAACTTGGATCGTCGGGTGGAGGTCAGCGTCCCTATTTTGGATCCACTGCTGCAGAGCGATATAGCGACCTATCTAGAAATGCAGTTG
>CALGEI010000199.1 GCA_937881575.1 uncultured Flavobacteriales bacterium
GAACAATGAAGTTTATAATTTTCTAGAATCTGTTTCGAACAAGTTCGGCATTGGCTTTTGGAAGCCTGGAGCTGGCATCATTCACCAAGTTGTCCTAGAGAATTACGCTTTTCCAGGAGGCATGATGATCGGTACAGATTCTCATACGGTCAATGCTGGAGGTTTGGGTATGGTTGCGGTTGGAGTTGGTGGAGCGGACGCCGTGGATGTCATGGCAGGCATGGCTTGGGAATTGAAATTCCCGAAATTGATTGGCATTAAACTGACCGGTCGTTTAAGCGGCTGGACCTCTGCAAAAGATGTTATCCTGAAAGTGGCTGGAATTTTGACCGTGAAAGGAGGAACAGGTTGCATCGTGGAATATTTCGGCGACGGAGCTGAATCATTGAGCTGCACAGGAAAAGGCACGATTAGTAACATGGGGGCTGAGATCGGGGCGACGACGTCCACCTTTGGATACGACGACAGCATGGAACGCTACCTGCGTTCAACAGGAAGAGCGGATGTCGCTGAATTGGCCAATGGAATACGGGAGCACTTGACTGGTGACCCGGAAGTCTATGCCAATCCTGAAGCGTATTTTGATCAGGTCATCGAAATCAATTTGGATGAGTTGGAGCCGCACATCAATGGCCCCTTTACGCCGGACTTGGCCACGCCAATCAGCCAAATGAAAGAAGCGGCGGCAGCCAATGGCTGGCCCACAAAAATTGAGTACGGCTTGATAGGGTCTTGCACGAATTCGAGCTACGAAGACATCAGCCGTTCGGCGAGCATCGCACGGCAAGCTGTTGAAAAAGGCATTGAAGCGCAAGCGACTTTGACGATTACACCCGGTTCTGAGCAGGTGCGCTATACCATTGAGCGCGACGGCTTCATTTCAACCTTTGAGGCCATGGGCGGCAGCGTGTTTGCCAATGCTTGTGGACCTTGCATTGGTCAATGGGCTCGTGAAGGTGCTGAGAAAAAAGAAAAGAATTCGATTGTTCACTCATTCAATCGCAATTTCTCGAAGCGGGCCGATGGGAATCCCAATACCCACGCGTTTGTCGGCTCGCCCGAATTGGTGACGGCTCTGGCAATCGCCGGGGATTTGACCTTCAACCCATTGAAAGATACGTTGAAGCTTCCTGACGGAACAGAAGTCATGCTCGAAGAGCCTCAAGGTGAGGAGTTGCCTTCCAAGGGCTTTGCGGTTGAGGATGCCGGTTATCTCGCTCCAGCAGAGGACGGAAGCGGTGTCGAAGTGACGGTCAATCCCACCTCAGAACGTTTGCAATTGCTCACTCCTTTTGCTCCTTGGAATGGCGCGAACATTGAGGGAGCGCGCTTGCTGATCAAAGCCGATGGCAAGTGTACGACGGATCACATTTCCATGGCAGGTCCCTGGTTGCGTTACCGTGGACACCTGGATAACATCGCCAACAATACCCTGACGGGTGCGATCAATGCCTACAACGGTGAAGTGAATTCTGTGAAGAACCAATTGAACGGTTCATATGGCGAAGTACCTGCTGTGCAGCGGGAATACAAAGCAGCGGGCATTCCAACCGTCGTGGTGGGCGACTCCAACTATGGAGAGGGAAGTTCACGTGAACACGCTGCGATGCAACCTCGGTTTTTAGGGGTCACTGCGGTGTTGGTGAAATCATTTGCTCGGATTCATGAGACCAATCTCAAAAAGCAAGGCATGCTGGGAATCACTTTTGCCACGGAATCGGACTACGATTTGATTCAGGAGGATGATCAATTCCACTTTGTAGATCTGGCTGAGTTTGCACCGGGCAAGCCGCTCACCATTCAGTTGCAACATGCGGATGGGTCCGTGGACACCATCCAAACCAATCATACGTACAATGTCCAACAGATTGACTGGTTCCGCGCAGGTTCTGCGTTGAATCTAATCAAGCAGCAACAACATTAAGTGATGTGCTGAATGGTTGGGGAAGAACGGCCTTTTGGGGCCGTTTTTCGTTCTCGAAAATGCGGACGCAATAACGTGCACTATGAAGTGTTTGATCGGTAAGAATACATGGGAGCTGCTGCCGGAAAAGGCCATTCATTGGGCTGAACAGAGCACGTTGATTGTGTCCGACATTCATCTGGGCAAAGCGGGACACTTTCGCAAGCATGGAATCGGTGTGCCGGTTGATGCGAACTTGGAAAATTTAGCCCGTTTAACACGCTTGTTAGATCAAACGAAAGCAGTGCGACTCTTGGTTTTGGGAGACCTGTTCCACAGCGATCAAAATCCCGAATGGGATGTGTTTAAGGAATGGTTGGCAGCCGAATTAGAAGGTGGTTCATTGGAAGAACTACTCTTGATTCAAGGCAATCACGATGTTTTGCCTCCCGCTGAATGGAACCAAAAAGGAATGCGCATTGAAGCCGCATTGCTGGAAGACGATTTGTTCTTTGTGCATGATAGCCAAGAACATGAACCGGTGGGTGGAGCATGGACCGTGTGCGGTCATGTGCATCCCGCTGTCCGTTTGATTGGTGGAGGCAAGCAGGCGCTGCGTGTACCTTGCTGGTGGCTCAATCAAGAAAAGCGGCAGTTGACATTGCCTGCCTTCGGAGCCTTTACAGGATCATTCACGGTGAAGCCGAGCAGAAAGGACACTTGTTGGGTGACGACAGGAACTGCCATCCTCGCTGTTTAAGTCCGCTTATTCAATGATTGCAGTAAAACTGCCAGAATAAGAAATGGGGAATCCAACCGAACTGCCATTCACCTGTTCTCGAACCTCCACATCAAAAGTGACCGTTTCGGCGCCTCCCGCATAAGCCGGGTCAATGACGATAGAACCGGCTGTGCAGAGGTAATCCCGAACAGGGAACTGATCGTCACCGTGGTTGATTTCTTGAATGAGATGGGTCACGGAATCCTGCTGGATGTAATACACCACATCATCCAACGATTCGAATGCCATGTAGAATGTAAGGTCGTGCGCGGCGGCGTGTGCATCAATGTCCTCGGGGGTGCGCATATCAGCGACCATGTGATAGGTGCGCGATAGTTCATCGGTAGAATCAGGGATGACGGCCTCTGCCATCTTCAAAGAAAACGTGCTTCCATTGAATTCAACCTCACCACAAGCGCAGTCGTATGCGGGATTGATGAATTCGGTCGCTTGATAACAGCCAGTAACTAATGTCAACAAAGCCAATGCAATTCCGGCGAAGGCCGCGGTGTTGAAGCGAGTCATGAGGTTCAAATTCGATGATGAGCGTGCAAGATACGAGCAAGGATACAAATGCACCCTCATCGTTGCATTGGATACAGCCAATAGGGGGCTTGCTTCTTATGAAAGTCAATCAATTCAGCCGTCCAGTCAGGCAATACAATGGGGGAAGGCGAGTGCTGGTCGAAGGCCTCAACGAATGCGTCTGACCCCGATAACCGCCCAAACGATGAAGGGGTTTTGACAAACGGTTGTTGGGGATGAACTTCGTTCCAAATGTCCGCATAACGCGCGACCCAATTCAAATCGAATCCGGAAGAACCTTCAATCCAGCTCCTTCCCAGAGATTTCAAATTTTGCCCGGAGCACAAGATTCCGTCGTGCTTGGGAAAAGGAGCAGCGCCCTCCACAGGTTGAGGGGTGAAGGCATATGACCCGGTCGGCATGCCTGGAAATCCAATGCATTCGAATGGATATGGGGTTCCTCTTCCAATGCTGGCTTGTGTCGGTTCGAATAAACACAGAGACGGGTAGAGTGCAATGGACTCGTCTGTTGGTAAGTTGGGGCTGGGGGAGATGGTGGGAAACCACCGATCACTATGTGCATAGCCTTCGCAGGGAATGACGATCAAATCACAGGCGATTCCGTTGGAAAGCCATCCTTCTCCATTGATCATTTGGGCCATTTCCCCCAAGGTCATTCCATGCAAAATCGGGACCGGAATTTTTCCGACAAAGGAAGTCCACTTGGACTCCACGATGGGTCCTGCCAATTGATGTCCATGTGGATTGGGGCGGTCCAAAACAACCAGCACTTTGCCATTTTCCGCCGCGGCCTCCATGGCCAAAAACAGCGTACTCAGGTACGTGTAGAATCGAGCGCCAACATCTTGGATATCGAACAAAATCATCCGAACATCAGCAAGCATTTCGGGTGTTGGTTTTTGGAACGTTCCGTGCAAGCTGATTAAAGGCAAGCCCGTTTTCACATCGAATTCATCTTCAATGTGCGCTCCATTGTGTGCGTCTCCTCTAAAACCATGTTCTGGAGCAAATACCTTTCGGATGTCCATCCCAAGGGAGAGCAAGCTGTCGGCCAAATGGGTGGATTGTCTTCCCCCGGTTTCAGGTATTCTTGATGTGTGGTTGGCGATCAGGGCAATAGGGGCTCTGCTGCAAGCTTCATAAATGGCCCGGATGTTTTCGTTTCCCAGGCGGATTGGGTGTGGCGCGTCCGTGCGATTAACTGCATGGAGGACGCCATGGAGGGAGTCCAACTCCCAGGGCGATCCGGCAGTAAAATTGTTTCCACTTTGAGCGAACGCCACCTGCGCGAGTGCAACGATCCAAAAGGTTATTCCAAGGAAACGAATCATCTGACGAAGGTAGGAACGTAATTTGCCATAGGAGAATTGGATGCGGAATGAAAAATAAACCATCACGGAGATCAACTTTTTTGCCTCGCCGCTTGGCTGCGAGGCTTTCTGGGTCGCAGGCGGCTTCCTCTTGGTCGCGTCCCGTGGTTCAAATTGCGACGGCTGGCGTTAGCCTGGGCATAGCGTTGATCATCGTGGCGTCCTCCATTGTGCATGGCTTTCAGTCTGAAGTGCGCGATCTCGTCGTTGGATTTGGATCGGATATACAGATTTTGTCGACGTTACCGCAGGCTCAGCAGGTAGTCCTTGATCCAGAAACAGCGCACCGTGTGGCGGAATTGGACGCTGTGCAGGCCATTCACCCTTTTTACACGAAGCCGGGGTTGCTTCAATCCTCAGAAACATTGGAGGGCGTTATGGTCAAAGGGATTGGTTCTGACACCTACCAGGACATGCTGTTGCAATCCATGCAGGCAGGGAGGATTCCGGTGCTTGCTTCGAGTGATTCTGTCGTCCTGTCTGCGGTGCTTTTAAATCAATTGGAACTGGAATTGGGTGACCGTGTTTCGATGTATTTAATCGGCGGGCCAACCGGTATGCGTGCGAAAACACTCACGGTAGGGGGGGTGTATGAGACCGGTTTGTTGGAATATGATGCGTCTTTCGTTTTTATTCCGAAGGGCAATATCCAGCAAATGGCGGGGTGGGGACTGGAGGCGCAGGTGAGAATATCCAACAATCAGCAAGCTGAGGCGCTCGTTTTTGGGGCGTCTTATCCGGTTCAATATAGCTGGACGGGTTTCAGAGCGAATGCAGACCGTGTTCCATTGTCTTGGCGTGGAAAGGGGCCGCACAATTTGGATGAAGCGGCGTCCATGTCCTCTGTTGAGTTGGTCGTGACAGCGCGAGATTCCGATCCTTATCTCACAGCCGACACCGTGATGTTGCGATTCGGTGAAGGGGGGTGGTTGGCCATTCCTGCGGGAGGAGGCTGGCGTTTCCATGCCAGTGGTTACGAAGTTTTTTTAAAGGAGGGTGCCAATTTGGGTGCTGCGGATGAAGCTGTTTATGCGGCTCTTCCCTTGGGATGGGGGACGGAAACAGTCCTGGAGCAAGCTCCGGAAATGTTCACTTGGCTGGGCATGTTGGACTTGAATGTTGAAATCATCATTGGGCTAATGGTGCTCATCTCCGTGATCAACATGACGTCTGCCTTGCTCATCATCATTCTGGAGAGACGCGCTATGGTAGGCATGTTGAAGGCGCTGGGAATGGCGGATGGACAGGTGCTGATGATGTTTTTCTGGCAGGCGGTGCGGATTCTTGGCCGTGGATTTCTTTTCGGAAACATCATTGGTTTTGCCGTGGTCACCCTACAGCACGAAACAGGATTGATTACGTTGGACCCACAGGCATATTATGTTCATGTGGTCCCTATTCGCGTTGATGTGTCTTCCATTTTAGGCATCGAGTTGATGGCGTTTGTAATTTGTGCCATCTCCATGTGGTTGCCAGCATGGGCCTCCATGAGGATTTTACCGGCAGCCGCTATGAAGCTCAAGGATTGAGATGGCTTTTCTCCTTTAAAAATTGGAATCTGTTGGCATGCTTTTCACATTCATCCCTTTCAGGCGGCCGTCTGCATAGTACCTTTGTCCCCAATGGAAAGCAACGCTAAAATCCACTCCAACATTCTATCGACCATTGGCAACACGCCCATGATCCGACTGAATCAAATCGCCTCTGACTTTCCTTGCGAGGTCCTGGCCAAAGTTGAATATTTCAATCCAGGCCACAGCGTCAAGGATCGAATGGCATTGCGCATGGTGGAGGATGCAGAGAAGCAAGGGCTTTTATCGCCAGGCGGCACGATCATAGAGTGCACGAGCGGCAATACGGGCATGGGCTTGGCGCTAGCGTGTGCCGTAAAAGGGTACCGCTTGATTTGCACCATGAGTGATAAACAATCCAAGGAAAAGGTCGACATATTGCGGGCAATGGGAGCAGAGGTGCATGTCTGCCCCACCAACGTTGAGGCGGATCATCCGGATAGCTATTACAGCATCGCCAAGCGGTGTTCAGAGGAAATTGAGAACAGCTTTTGGTGCAATCAGTACGACAACTTGTCGAACCAACGGGCGCATTATGCATCGACCGGTCCGGAGATTTGGGAGCAAACAGAAGGGCGCATCACGCATTTCGTTGTGGGCGTTGGGACGGGAGGAACGATCAGTGGTACCGGCAAATTCCTGAAGGAACAAAACCCGGACATTCAAATTTGGGGAATCGACTCCTATGGGAGTGTCCTAAAGAAGTACCACGAAACAGGCGAGTTCGATGCGAATGAAATTTACCCGTACATCACAGAAGGCGTTGGGGAAGACATTCTGCCTGAGAATGTGAATTTTGATACCATTGACCACTTTGAAAAAGTAACGGATAAGGACGGTGCATTGGCCGCCCGTGAAATGGCTCGAACAGAGGGGTTGTTCCTTGGTTATAGCTGCGGCAGTACGTTTCAAGGCTTGCGCCAATTGAAAGACAAGCTGAAGCCAACAGATGTCGTGGTGTGCTTGTTCCACGACCACGGCTCCCGGTATGTCGGAAAAGTATACAATGATGACTGGATGAAAGAGCAAGGGTTTTTGTAACCCGTACGGTGCATCATCCGCGCGATTTTTACTTGCGCTTGAACCCTAAGACGGTATTTCGAATGATGTCAATGCAGGCATCCATCTCTTTCTCAGAAATGACCAAAGGAGGAGCGAATCGGATGATGTTACCATGGGTTGGTTTGGCCAGTAGCCCGTTGTCTTTCATGGCAACACAGAGGTCCCAAGCGGTTGAGCTTTCAGGAGAATCATTGATGATAACGGCGTTGAGCAATCCGCGCCCACGCACTTTGGTAATCAACTCGGATTCTTGCGCAAGTTGAGTCATGGCTGATCGGAAACGTTCCCCCATCTTCCGTGCATTTTGCGCTAGATTCTCGTCCTTGACTACGAGCAGTGCCGCAATTCCGACTTCTGCAGCGACAGGATTGCCACCGAAAGTGGATCCATGCTGCCCGGGATGAATGACGTCCATAATGCCGTTGTCAGCAAGAACAGCGGAAACAGGGTAGGCTCCACCAGAAAGTGCCTTTCCGAGGATCAACACATCTGCCTTCGCATACGTGGCTTGTCGCTCGCAAGACTGGGTACAGGTGCATTTCCCGCAAGTCGCTAACAACGCTCCTGTTCGAGCGATGCCTGTTTGGACCTCATCAGCCATGAAGAGCACATTGGCCTCTTTGCACAAGGCAGCAGCCTGTATCATATACTCGTCATCAGGTGTGTTGACTCCGGCCTCTCCTTGAATCGGTTCCACTAAAAATCCAGCGACGTTGGCGTCGGAGAGTGCAGCTTTGAGGGCCGCTAAATCATTGTAAGGAATGACTTCAAAGCCTGGCGTGTATGGGCCAAAACCACCCGTGGCATCCCCATCCGTACTGAAACTAACAATGGTCGTGGTTCGGCCATGAAAATTTTCACTGCACGTTATGATTTTGGCTTGATCGGCCGGAACGCCTTTCACATCATAAGCCCACTTCCGAGCAATTTTTATGGCCGTTTCGACCGCCTCTGCTCCGGTGTTCATGGGCAGTACCTTGTCATAACCGAAATACGACGTCACGAATTGCTCGTACTTGCCAAGATTGCTGTTGAAAAAGGCTCGGGATGTGAGGGTCAGTTTTTGCGCCTGATCCGTCATGGCTTGGACAATACGCGGATGGCAATGCCCTTGGTTGACGGCTGAATATGCGCTGAGGAAGTCAAAATACTGCTTGCCTTCAATGTCCCAAACATTCACGCCCTCGCCACGGTCCAATACCACAGGTAGTGGATGGTAATTGTGCGCGCCATGCGCATTCTCTAAGGCCATCGCCTCTTGTGATGATTGCGGGTTGTTGATTTCCATGGTGCAAAGATAGGGCTCGTGTTCTGAGCCAATCCGATGCGGTCCCCCCTGTTTGCTCAAGAACGATGCTAAGAAAACCAATACTGACCGAGCGAAGCGCGTGACTTGGCCATGGAGACGAACAAATGTAGAATGCACATCTGCGATCATTCGATTGCTCTGAGGCATTCGCGAAGAACGGGTTGTGTCCCGCGTAAATCGAAATTAAAGAATTGGTGACTACTTTTGCGCCCAATTTGAAATTCAACACCATGGCTACCAACCGCACCTTTACCATGATCAAGCCAGATGCAACTGGCGCCGGTCATACCGGAAAAATCATTGACCGCATCATTGCAAACGGCTTCTCCATCAAAGCGATGAAATGGACAAAGCTTTCTCTCGCTGATGCTCAAGCGTTTTATGGAGTTCATGCAGAACGCCCGTTTTTTGGAGAACTCACAGAATACATGTCCAGCGGACCGATCGTTGCGGCAATTCTTGAAAAAGAAAATGCGGTCAGTGACTTCCGAGAACTGATCGGAGCAACCAACCCGGCTGATGCCAAGCCAGGAACCATCCGCGCGGACTTTGCAGAAAGCATTGCTGCCAACGCGGTCCACGGTTCGGATAGCGACGAAAATGCTGCGATCGAAGGGTCTTTCCACTTCAGCGAACGGGAGTGGGCTTAAACCCCATCCGATTGCTTTCAATCAAGAGCTGTCCCACTCAGGGGCGGCTCTTTTTTTGCCGCGTTATTCAGGCGTCTTTTCAAAAAAAGAATCTGCAAAATTGAGCAAATACAGCTTTTCCTGCGACCGTGTGAAGGCCGTGTAGAACCAACGAAGCAGTTCGACTTGAACCATGTCATCCTGCAGATATCCTTGGTCTACGATGACAGCGGGCCACTGTCCCCCTTGTGCTTTGTGGCAGGTCAAGGCCCACGCGAATTTGACTTGCAACGCTTGGTAGCAGGGGTCTCGTGTGATGGCCTTGTGGATGGCTTGTTTGGACCCGAGGTGAATGTGGTCTTGCGCGACCTGTTCATAAAGCGCTTGCATTTCAGCCGGAGGAATCGAAGGGCTGTCGGTGTGCAGCGCGCTGAGGTGCAGGCAGGCTTCGAACGGAGGGAGATCGGGTGAATCCAGTAGTCTCACTTCTGCTTCAGCAAAAGGGGCTCCAAACCGTTCAAATCGTTTGAGCACTTTTTGAACCACCAGCGTATCGCCATTTGCAATCAGCGTGGTATGATGTCCTTCTTGGGCAGCAAGCCAGAAGTAATTGTTCTTGACGACCATCAGACGATCGCTTGCTTCAAGAGAGTCTTCTCTCCACAGTATCCGGCTGCGAATTTGCTGGTTGAACTGATTGGCACGTTTGTTAGATCGGGTAATGATGACCACTTGATCTTCTCCGTATTCTCCGTGCAAATCCTCAATCTTTTCTTGCAAATCGAGTCCGTTCAATCGCTGGATATCCGTGAACGAATCCAAACTCATCTGAGGGAAGCCCTCCGTTTTCGCATCGATTTGAAGCCGCAGTTGATGGGCATTCGATAGAATCCCGCTGTCCAATTCTTGCCGCACAACGTCTGTAAGACGAACAGTGGCAACCGTCAGATTGAAATCGCGCTTCAACCTATCCTCATTCAGTGCAGGGCTTTCCGGATGGCCGACAGGCGGCAATTGGGCATCATCACCGACCAAGACCAAGCGGCAATCCTCCCCATTGAAAACATATTCCATGAGGTCGTCGAGCAGGCTGCGGTATTGAAAATTCCCTTTGTCTGATGCTCCCCCTGACTCTCCGATCATCGAGGCCTCATCGACAATGAATACCGTCCGTTCTTTGAGATTGGGAGCGAGGCCGTAAGCGGTTGAACCATCTTTGTCACGCACGCTCCGATAAATTTCCCTGTGGATGGTGGACGCAGCCCTGCCGGCATAAGTCTGCATGACTTTGGCGGCGCGCCCGGTCGGTGCTAGCAAAGCAGTGGGTGCTCCCAATTCACTCAGTGCCCGAACAAAGGCGCCTATGCTCGTCGTTTTTCCCGTTCCAGCATATCCGCGCACGATTAATGTGCAACGGGGCTGGGCGCTGAATAAAAAACGAGAAAAGGCATGAATGAGCAGCCCCTGACCAGTGGTTGGCTCATGAGGGAATTGCCCAGCTAGTCTGTCTTCGAATTGTTCAACAGGTGAAGCAGAGTTGGTGTTTTTGGACATAAGAGGGGGCTCATGACGAAGGTACATCGTCCGGCTCAATTCGATTGGACCGCCCTCTGTGCAGACGTTCAAAAGCATCATGCGTTTGACGTCCTCATTTCGTGTCGTAGATTCGCAGGCGGTAATGCATGCAATTCGAATCTCCAATCGATTCCAATGGAAAAATTCTTCAGTGAAATCAACAAATATGTGATTTCCATCCTTCTCTTATTTGCTGGAGGAGGGTTCTTGGTTAAGTACTTGAGTGGTGACGAATTGGAAAGTCAGCCCCAAGCGATGTTGATTGCCTCTTTGGCCTTGATTGTGGTCGCTGCGTTGGCTACACCTTGGGTTCTAGAGAAGCTCAATCGGAAGCACTACAGGGTCCTGATGGCTTTGGGCACGCTCGCTTCACTGTGGTTGAGCTACGAGGTGTTCTACAGCGTGGATGAAGAAATTGAGTTTAGAGAGTTGAAAACGCGTGTGGACGCTGAGACCATTCAGTCACTGAAAGACATTCGGGATGCCCAAGAAGCTTACAAAGATGTTTTCGGCACATTCTGCAGTGACTTCGATAGTCTCGAGTTGTTTTTATTCGAGCCCGTGATCCCCGTGAAATACAACATGGGGTCATTCCACGATACGTTGCCAGAAGCGAAAAGTCAGGAGGGAGGGTATATTTTGAAGCGGGCGGACTTGGCTCAATTCGCAGAAGAAAAGGGAGTTTCAGAACAAGAACTTGTGGATCTGATTTCAGCAGACTCACTTCCATACAAGGTTCGCGATGTCATCTTTACGACCTTCTTTGAAGAAAATTTCAAAGCTGAAGTGAGAAAAAGTAAGCGGCTTCCACCTGTTTCCGTGGATAGCCTTTGGTTCAATCCATTGAGTGGAGAGCGATTCAGACTCGCTACAGATTCGATTGAAGTGGGTGGGGTACAGCAAGCTACGATTTTGGTCAAGGATCCGACACCGTTTGGCCGTGCGAAGGTGAAGAAGGATACTTTGAGATTTGGTTCGCTCGTGGAAGCGCATACCGATGGAAACTGGCGAAACTGAATTTGAGCCAGTACAGCGAATTTTTAATTTTGGGTTGGGATGGTCGTTCGTTGCTATGGTCAAACGGCGCAGCAGGAAGGACTGAACAGGCGGGTGAAGTCGAAGCGACGGATCCAGCGTCCCTGAATGCAGCGTGTCTGAATTTAAAAGCCAGCGGTTTAGGCAAGGAGGTGGTCGTGTTTCATCGCCGCCATGCTTTTTTCACAGCAGCTCCAGCATCTGTTGCTGAAGGACATGAAGAACAGCTTTTGCGTCTTCATTTGGGTCCCCAAGAAGGCGCTTATTCGAATCAAGTTTTCCATTCAGAGGCATTTGGCGATGACATGGTTCTCATGGAAAGGTGGGAGTCTGAGGCTGTGCAACGGGATGTTCAGAGAGTCTGGCCTCACGCACGGTTTGAAAGCAGTACGTTGCGCTGGCTTGAAAAAATAGGGGCTGATTCTCGGGTTGGTGAAGGACCGATGATCGCTGTGGACATCGGCTTGACGAGGGCCTTGTTGGCACGACTAGAAGAAGGTCAACTGAAGTGGGCCATCGTTACGGAAGATCTGGAAGGAGATGGTTTGTTGTATCACGTGGTCAATGCCATGCATCAGGATGGATTGGAGCCGGCTGCGTCAGGTGCTCAAATCATGCTCAGTGGTGAGGTGGAACGCGGTGATGCTTGGCACAGTGTGTTCAACCAGTTTTTCAGCCAAGTAAAAATCGTGCAACCAGAAATGAAAGAGGTCGGAATGAAAACGCAACGGCTGGCCTTGCACTCAAATATCATCAAATGCGCGTAACAGGAGGCGAGTTGAAAGGTCGAAGGCCGTCGCATGTCAAAGGGTTTAAGGGGCGACCTACAACGGATTTTGGCCGTGAAAGCTTGTTCAATTTGTTGCGCTCACGATTGGATGTCGACGGCGCTGATGTCTTGGACTTGTTCGCAGGAACGGGCATGGTGGGTTTGGAATTCGTCAGCAGAGGGTGCGCGTCACTCACAGCCGTCGAACAAGATGTGCGGGCTGTTCGAGCGATTCAGCAGATGTTTCGTGTTTTTGAAATGGAGCATTGTCAGGTCATTCGCGGCAATGCCTTGGACTTTATCAAACGGGCCTTGACCAGTTATGACATTGTATTTGCAGACCCCCCTTTTGGTCTCGAAGGTTTGGAGGCGATTCCAGCGAAGATCATGACGTCCGGATTATTGGAACCAGGAGGTTGGCTTATCTTGGAGCACGGTGAACGGACCGATGTGTCGGAAGTTCAAGGGTTTCAGGAGTGTCGACACTATGGGCATGTTCATTTCAGTTTATTCAAAAAATGATGGCAAATCAACCCTTTAAAAGAGCCGTGTTTCCCGGGTCGTTTGATCCGATTACACTGGGGCATCTGAACATTTTGCAGCGTTCTGTTTCTTTGTTTGATGAGATTATTGTGGCCATTGGAGTCAACGGGGCGAAGGCGCCCATGTTTCCTCTTGAGCAGCGAATGGAATGGCTTCGGTCGGTCTGTTCAACTTTCCCTTCTGTTCGCGTGAAATCCTTTGAGGGAATGACCAGCACGTTTTGTGTTGAACAAGAAGCGGGTTGGTTGCTCCGTGGCGTTCGCAACGGGGGAGACTTTGAATATGAGCGGACCATTGCTCAAATGACCAAGGCTTTAGAACCCAAGTTGGAAACCGTCATCCTGTTCACAGACCCTGAGTTTGCGCACATTCACTCGAATGTTGTTCGTGAAGTCGTTCGCAACAACGGGGACGCCTCAGTATTTTTGCCTTCTGAGATTGCTTTCCCTTAATCATGCCCAGGACTGTTCGCTCTTTTCGGTTGTTGGTCGCTGTGCTCATCAGCTGTTGTGGCACATTGAAAATTTCCGCACAAAGCCATACCACCTTGCGTGGAATGCTTGATGGATTTGAGTCAGAAACAATCCCTGGACTGCTGCACGTTCGTCATTTTGATGCCCCTTCAGTGGGGGGCGGCTTTTGGTCCGAAGTGGCATTGGTTCATGCCGATGGATCTTTTTCTGCAGACCTTGGTTTTTTAGAAAGACCGACGCTGTTTGAATTCTCTGCGCCTCCTTGGTCGTGGATGGCCATCGTGAGGCCTAACGAATCCAGTGAACTGAGCTTGTCTCCTTCTTCACGGGCCACGAGCCGCTTGATGAAAGTTGCTGGACGGACTGTCTGGCGGGGTGAACATCCCAGCACTGCACTGGATTCTCTGGCGCGAAAGCAGCAGGTGTGGCTTAAGAATTTGGTCGAGCCGATGACGGCTAGAGCCTTGGGGTTTGAGTCGTCCAATACGGATTCGCTAAGACGTGTTTCGACTGATTTGGATTTGGAATTCCAGGAGAGCTGGACTGGATTGGAGCAGCAAATGAAACAACCTGTTTTTGAAGACTTGTGGTGGCAAGCTCAATGGCGATGGCAGATTGCTCTGGGTGCTGACGAGTCGACACTTGATTCGCTTTGGTCGAGGTGGCAAGATGTTCGATTGGACCTTAGCCTTGAATCGAAATTGCGCTCTCCGGGATACATCGAACCTTGGTTTGTCCGTTACGACCAATGGTGGAAGCACCGCGAAGTCGACACAGATGGACTGAGCAAAGCGGTTTACTTGTCCAACATCGATAGCTTGCGTGTGGCCATGGGGAGCCAATGGATGAATGCCTCCAAGGAAGATTTGGCCGCAGTTTGGTTGCTCAAGGCAATGAGCGACCCCGATGAATTGACTTTGCGGATTTGGGAGACGATGTCTTTTCCTGAACCTTTTCGTGCGCAGTACAAGCGTTTAATGGAAGAACGGAGTCCACTCAATGCACAGATGGCGAGGGAGGAAATGCGGTGGACTTTGCCCAATGGTGATTTGGAGTCTTACCCAGATGTTTGCGTCAATTCATGGAAGATTATGCTCGTGGTTCGAAATGGGTCAGGAACTGCTTCGCGTGAACGTGAACTGTTCACAGAAATCATGGAAAATGAAATCTTCTCAGAAGTTTGTTTTCTTGTTTTGAGTGCGGATGTTTCGGAGTCGGACTGGCGCGTATCCCTTTCAAAGCGTCGAAGTTTAGAGGAGCAAGTGGTGTGGCTCGGCAATGCGCCTCAAAACTATGAGGCACTGGAAGTTTCAGCCATTCCACAAATCATAGCGATTCGCCCAAATGGTCAATTGAGCTCCAGCATTGTTTCGCTTCCCAGCAATGGTCTCGGAGCGGAATTGGAAAAGAAACTGCGCTCGTTCGGTGGCCGTTACTGATTCGACAAGTCCAAAGATTGAACGAGCTGGATTAGGCTGGGATAGGCCTTTTGAAGGATAGAAACATCGGTGGGTTGAGCGTGCCATTTCACGGAAGTAATTCCCTCTTCAGCTTGCGGAGCACCTCTGGATTGATCTCCATCATGTCGTGCGTGAAACCAAAACGTTGTTTTCAAAATGGGACTGCCATTTTCGTCATAGGTGTGGTAGGTCTTGCCCAATTCAGAGACAATGGTCAGTTTGCCGATGCCGGTTTCCTCGGTTACTTCTCTCAATGCGGCTTGTTCAATGCTTTCGAATTGTTCCACTTTTCCTTTCGGTAAGTCCCACTTGCCATTGCGTTCAATCCAGAGCAGGTCGCCGCATTTATTCTCCACCACACATCCGGCAGCAAGAACTTCACGGTACATCATGCAGTAGCGCATCCAAAGTGACTCAACATCGGAAGCCGTCAACTCAATCCGCTCAATGTGAGGGTGCTTTCGAAGCATCGCAGGGAGATCTTTGAGACTTTTGTTGTCAGGTTCGTTGAGGACGAAAGATGAATCAGAACCCGTCCATTTTTCTATGAAAAGGACCGGGCGATTGAGCATATAAACTTCATACATTCGCGTCATGACTTTGTCGGTGGAAAGCAAGCGTAAAGTAGCGGAATTCTTATTGCGAATCAAAGCAATTCAACTCCGTCCTAATGAGCCATTTACATGGGCAAGCGGTCGGAAGTCGCCCATTTATTGTGACAATCGGAAGACGTTAAGCCACCCGACGGTGCGAACGTTTATCCGACAGATGTGCTCAGAAGAGGTTGAAAGCCGATTTGGAAAGGTCGATGGAATTGCGGGAGTTGCCACAGGAGGAATTGCTCTGGGAGCCTTGGTCGCACAAGAATTGGGGCTGCCATTTATCTATGTTCGCTCAGGAGCGAAAGCGCACGGAATGGGCAATCAGATTGAAGGTGACTTGTCAGCAGTTTCTAATGTTGTGGTCATAGAAGATTTGATTTCAACAGGTCAAAGCAGTTTGAAAGCAGTGGATGCCTTGCGGGAAGCAGGAATAGAGGTCAAAGGGCTCATTGCTATTTTTACATATGGCTTTGCGGATGCTGTTCACGCCTTTGAAAATGCCAATTGTACGTTCAGCACGCTGACTGACTATCCGACGATGTTGGATCAAGCAGCACAGGAAGGGTACATTACACAGGGACAAAAAATGACCTTGGACAAGTGGTCTCAAAATCCGGTGGCTTGGAGCGATCAACAGACTGACAAGTAATGGAAATCAAAAGTCCCATCGCCGAAGTGGGTTGCACGTCGGATGTCTTATTCGATTTTGTGGCCAATCTTGAGAACTTGGAGCCTCTCTTGCCGAGCGAGCAAGTGCAGTCGTTTCAGTTGGACGGTGATGTCTGCCGATTCAAAGTTGTGGGAGGATTTGATGTCGTCATCAAGAAGACCTCCGAAGAGCGGCCCCACTTGATTCTATTCAGTTCCCAACAGGGGACTCCCATTCGGTTTGGTTTGGAGGTTCGGATCGAATCAGTGGAGGATAGAGCGAACGTTCAAGTCGTCTGTGACGCTGATTTGAATCCCTTCATGCGGATGATGGCAGAAAAGCCGCTTCAAAATATATTTGATGGTATGGTGGAGAAAATCGTCAATCGATTTCCGGCTGCCTAGTCTCGTGATGGCTCTTCCAAAATCCACCGAAGCTCTCCAGCTGAAACGTGGGAGGTCGTTCGTCCGGTGAGGGGGCCGCTGGTCCAAAGGAGCTTCGCTTGTCCCGTTTCATTGATTCCCAAAAATCGTGCTGAATGGATGTCACCTTTCCATTCAAAGGGCATCACCTCATTCCATCCAAATAAGCTCTGTTGGTAATGTTCCAAATCATTGGCAGAGATGGCTGCATGGCCTCGGGTGGAGAGTTGGAAAATCGCAGTCAGTTCATTCTCCAGAAGGGCTTGACAGGCCGCGATTGATAGTGGTTGACTTGAAAGCGCTTGCAGTGCGACCCAATCGGTTGAAGCGTCAAGCGGAGCAATGTTCAGGCCAATCCCTATGACGATTCCTTGCAAATTCGGTCCCTTCCAATGGTTTTCCAACAAAATTCCGGCGCACTTTTTCCAGGTTGAGTTGTGCTGAACCAGAAGGTCATTGGGCCATTTGATGCGAACATTCAGGGCGTCAATTGGACTCAACGATTTGATTATACATTGTTTGACCGCTTCCGAAATCAGCATATTCAGGTGCAACCAGAAGGACGGATTGATGGATTGTGCGTTCAGTGGAGTGTTGAAGTGCAAGGCCATGCTCCAAGCGAGATCTTGTTGCGCGCGGTGTTCCCAGATTTTTCCGTGTTGCCCGCGTCCCTTTGTTTGATGCGCCGCAGTAAAAACGCCAACTTGCCCGGGTTGGCTTGTCCTGAGCCAGTTCATCGCAGCAACATTGGTGCTCGGGATTTCAGGGAAATGAAACCGAAAGACGTCATCCCAAGGGGTCGATTTCGGCGATGAATCTGCAGCTCCTGACATGCCTCGAAAGTAACGAAATTCAGGAACGGTATCCTCAGAATTCAATTGGGATGTTTTCGCATGTTGTCGTCTGTTCGATGGATTCTAGCTTCGTATCTTGCGACGTGTTTTCACTTGATTAAGAACCCGAACTATTGGTCGTACAGCCCCCCTTGCTCGAAGCAGTGATCGAAGGACTTCAAGAAGTCAAAGCTCACGGGATTACCGTGCTCGATTTAAGAGAGATTCCTCATGCCGTGGCCGCATGGTTTGTCGTTGCACATGGGACAAGTAGGACCCAAGTGGATGCGCTTGCTCGCTCTGTAGAGTACACGACGCGTGAAAAGCTGGATGAGCGCCCTTGGGGCAAACAGGGTTTGGGGAACGGTGAGTGGGCCATTCTAGACTACAGCGACATTGTCGTGCATGTTTTTCACGAAGAAGCTCGGACACGTTATGCATTAGAGGAATTGTGGGGCGATGCAGCGATTCATTCCATTGAAGAAGTGACTTGAAGGACCTGATACACCATGGAAGAAAAAAAACAGAACACTCCGACTGAAAAAGACGGAAAGAAGCAGAATCTCAATTTTTATTGGGTGTATGCGATCATAGGCTTCTTGTTGTTGGGCATGTTGGTGCTCAATTCTGGACAGGATGGCCGTCAAATTCAATGGTCAGAATTTACTGATTACATTGAAAAGGGCGAAGTGAAACGCGTTGTTTTTGATGGGCAACGAGCCACGATTTTGCTCAATGATGCCGCGCGCGAGGACCTGAATGGCCATGAAGATGATCAGTCTTTGCTCAATACGGTGTATCGTTCTTCGGATTTTTGGTTGAATATTCCTGTCGGAGATGCTTACTTGGATGAGTTGAAGGAATTGTCTGAGCAATACGATTACGAGTACGTTTACGAACCGGTCAACGAATGGGGGCAGCAAATGCTGACCTACGTTTTGTTTTTTGCCGTGATGATTGGAGTTTGGGTCCTCATCATGCGTCGCTTAGGTGGAGGCGGACCTGCAGGAGGCCAAATTTTCAACATTGGAAAATCCAAAGCGCAGCTCTTTGAGAAGGGCCAAGGCACGGATGTGAATTTTGGCGACGTGGCTGGCTTGGACGGTGCGAAGGAAGAATTGGAGGAAATTGTAGAGTTTCTCAAGTCCCCCGATAAGTACACCAATTTGGGAGCGAAAATCCCAAAAGGGGCGCTACTTGTAGGACCACCAGGAACGGGTAAAACGTTGCTAGCGAAAGCCGTGGCAGGGGAAGCACAGGTGCCATTTTTCTCTTTGAGTGGTTCTGATTTTGTCGAAATGTTTGTCGGAGTTGGTGCCTCAAGAGTGCGCGACTTGTTCAAGCAAGCGAAAGAGAAATCTCCGGCCATCATTTTCATAGACGAGATTGACGCCATCGGACGTGCTAGAGGCAAAAATGCCAGCATGGGATCGAATGACGAACGAGAGAACACGTTGAACCAGTTGCTCACAGAGATGGATGGTTTTGGCACGAACAGCGGCGTGATCATCCTGGCGGCAACGAACCGTGCAGACATTTTGGACAAGGCATTGATGCGGGCGGGACGTTTTGACCGGCAGATCTATGTGGATATGCCTGATTTGACAGAGCGCAAGGAGATTTTTGACGTACACCTGCGTCCGATCAAAATAGACGACTCCATTGATGTGGATTTCCTATCCCGTCAAACACCGGGCTTCAGTGGTGCAGACATTGCGAATGTGTGCAATGAAGCGGCCCTATTTGCAGCTCGGAAAGGAAGCGACAAAGTGACGCATCAGGATTTTTTGGATGCAGTAGATAGAATAATTGGCGGTTTGGAGAAGCGCTCTAAGATCATCTCCGCATCGGAAAAGAAGACCATCGCGTACCATGAAGCGGGTCATGCTTTGGTGAGTTGGTTGGTCGAATACGCTTCGCCTTTGGTGAAGGTCAGCATTGTGCCTCGCGGGCAGTCCTTGGGCGCCGCCTGGTATTTACCCGAGGAGCGTCAAATCACGACGACTGAGCAGCTTGTAGACGAAATGTGCGCGGCGTTAGGAGGTCGCGCTGCTGAAGAGGTTATGTTCAACAAGATTTCGACGGGGGCGTTGAGTGATTTGGAAAAAGTCACAAAGCAGGCATATGCCATGGTCACCGTATATGGACTGAACGCCCGGATTGGGAACAGAAGTTATTATGATAGCACCGGTGACCAGTCGTTTACGAAGCCTTACAGCGAGGAGACTTCTCGAATTATCGATGAGGAGGTCAGTATTTTGATTGAAGGCGCGTATGACCGAGCCAAAGATATTCTTCGAACGAACAAGGAGAAATTGGAGGGCTTGGCTGAATCGCTTCTTGAGAATGAGGTGATTTTCAAAGAAGATTTGAAAAGAATTTTGGGTGAACGACCGTTTGCATCCGCTTCAGAAAACGCGATTGGGGATTCTGCTAAAATTGGAATTGATTCCGTTCAACCCGAGTCCAACTCAGTGACCAATACCGATGATGTGGCTTCCAGTGAAGGTCCATCGGAAGAGATAAAACCAGCGGACATGGACAATTCTTCTGCTCCGTCAGATGAATCGCCGAGTAAGGGAGCATGAAGGATTGGAGTACAATTTATGTTGGGAGTTTTTTGCCAGCGGTGGAATTGCGGAGGTCTGTCTTGGAAAAGCACGCCATCCCCGCCGTTGTTTTAAATCAGCGTGATAGCAGTTATCATTTTGGCACCATCGAACTGAAAGTCCGTTTGGAAGATGTCGAACGCGCTGCAGCACTCATTGCAGACACCGATTCCTGAAGGGCAATGAAAGAAACGGGAATTCGAAGCATCACCGGTTTGTTGTTTGCTGCCGTGGTGCTGTTCTCTGTGACCTGGAGCTTTTGGTCAAACGTCCTTTTATGGGGTGGGGTCGCCTTGGTGGGAGTGTCAGAATGGCGCCGTCCTTTGAGCCCCAAGCGTCTTGTTCCTTCTTTGTTATTCTCTGTTTTGATGGTCCTTTTGTCCGGTGTGATGATGATGTTGGTCTGGGATTCACAGAACGGCTTCAATCCGGTCCCATTGCTCACCTTCATTGCTTTGATTTGGACCAATGACACGGGGGCTTATTTGGTGGGCAAGCCGCTTGGCAAACACAAGCTCATGCCGCGTGTCTCTCCGGGTAAATCTTGGGAAGGCTTGATCGGCGGAGTGGTCTTGGCAAGCATTGTCGCGGGGCTCCTAATCGCTTGGGAGTCTGCTTGGGTGGGAGCGTTGATGGGGTTGACCGCAACGACTGGAGACTTGGTTGAAAGCGCTTGGAAAAGAGGTCATGGGATCAAAGATTCGGGGGCGATTCTTCCAGGACACGGTGGCGTTTTAGACCGGTTTGACGGATTTCTTTTCGCAGCCCCCGTTTTTGCTCTGATCGTACATTTTGGAGGGTTTGACTTTTACTTAAATTCTTGGTTTTCATGACATTTCATCGCGAAGGCATTGCGACCCTGGTGGTCGTTCTTCTTTTCAATGCCGGACTTTTATGGCTGGCAGCAGTCTTTTTTCCGCTCTGGCTCCTCGTGATCACGGCAGTGGCTGCATTGGTGCTGCTTGGACTGATCTTGAATTTTTTCAGGATGCCCAATCGCCCCGTGGGTGATTTTGATGAACGGCAGGTTGTATGTCCAAGTGACGGCAAGGTGGTCGTCATCGAAGAGGTCGAGGAAACGGAGTGGTTTCATGATCGCCGCATTCAGGTGAGTATTTTTATGAGTCCTCTAAACGTGCACGCTCAATGGGCACCGATTGCGGGCAAAGTGCTGGCGGCACGCTACCATCCTGGGAAGTTTTTGGTGGCTTGGCATCCTAAGAGCAGCACAGAAAACGAGAGAACGACTCATGTTATAGAAGGAAAACACGGCGTTGTTTTGTTTCGGCAGATTGCGGGGGCGGTTGCTCGAAGGATTTGTTGGTATTTGAAGGAAGAGGAAAAGGTCGGCGCTGGTCAGGAAATCGGCTTCATAAAATTTGGATCGCGGGTGGATGTTTTTCTTCCCATTGGCGCGACAATTCAGGTGGAATTGGGGGATGTGGTTGTTGGGCGACAGACTCCGTTGGCACTTTTGCCTGAATGAGTGTATAAATTCTGATTGATTTGGGGTGATTAATTGAGTCAATTGGGGTACTTTTTCGACGCAAAACCCTATTTCATGAAGCATTTTACATTCGTTGCCATTGCGCTAGGCCTCGGCTTAGCAGCAATCGCACAATCTCCTGCGAAGACAGGAGGTCAGTTGTTGAACGGGATTCCTCAAATGGCGCCAGCCCTTCGAACGAAAGCACCCATGCCAACCATGGCCATTTCGGACTTTTCAGAGCGTCCACAGCTTCCTATGGAAAGCCAGTCCTCTACCGATGTGGAGCATTATCTATCACGAGAATTGGTCGTTGAGCGCCAAGTGATTGGATACACACAGTACGATCTACAGTCCAATGCGGCCATTGATGACCGGATGGCGGGTGGTGCTGATGCGGTGTCAGCGGCTTGGACAATGAGCCTTGAATTGACTCCATTTAGTGATCGCGGCACGGGATACAACTTTTTTGATGGCGGTGTGTGGGACGAAATCCCGTATGAGCGCATCGAAACAACGCGCATTGGATGGCCTTCGATTGTTCATACAGCCAGTGGTCGTGAAGTGGTTATGAGCCACGCGGGCATCGATACACCATTGCATATGGCATGGCGAGACGCGGGATCTGGCGCTTGGTCAGAGACGTCCATCGCAAGCGATTTGACCGTGGGTAAACTGTGGCCACGAATGGCTGCTGGAGGAGAAGATGGCAACAGCCTGCACGTCATTTGCGTTTCTACGCCAGCGGCCAATGGAGGTGAGGTGTTGAATGGCCAAGATGGCGCTTTATTGTATTACCGCTCGCTCGATGGCGGCGATACTTGGGATATCACGGACATGACGTTCCCAGAACTCGACAATTCGGCATTCATTGCTTTTAGTGGTGACACCTATGCAATCCACGCAAGGGGAAACACGGTGGCCTTCGCCTCCTTCAATGATTTTGCAGACTCGTTTGTGATGATCAGCCAGGACAACGGAGACACTTGGGAACAGCAGTTGTTGGTAGACTTCCCTGTGGATCTTTACGAAGCGGACATGGGGCTGCCGGAGATCGGAGAAGATTACAATGACGATGGCTTATTCCAAGAGTTCTTCAATACCGATGGAGCGGGTGATGTGCATGTAGACGGTTACGGTCAGGTGCACGTTTCTTACGGTTCCATGTATTACATGGACGCGGATACGGTTGATGGAACGACGAGCTATTTTCCTGGAACAAATGGTTTGGCGTATTGGAACGAAACCATGGGGCCTGATAGCGCGCAAATTGTAGCCTATTCTTATGACATTGATGAGAGTGGAACTCTCGACTTCGAAGATGAAATTGCAGCTTATTTTGTAGGTTGTGCGGCGTTTCCTTCTATGGCTTCCGATGCTTCAGGCAACATGTACATCACGTACTCGGCCATTATGGAGAACTTCAGCACGGGGGCGCAGAATTACCGTCACCAGTACGTAATCCGTTCATTGGATGGTGGCATGACGTGGAATACGGAAGAAGCGTGTGACCTGACTCCTGATGTTGATTTCGATGGATACGAGTCGGTATTTGGAAGCGTTGCGCCCGATGTTGTGAATGGCATGTTGGAGATCATTTACCAACGTGATTTTGAGCCAGGTCTGCACGTGCGTGGAGATGAGGATCCTATCGATATCAACGACATCGTTCACCTGCGCGTACCGACGGAAGATTTGGGCGACTGTGTGGATGTGAGCTTTGAAGATTGGGTGGGGGTTTCGGAGGCCATGGATGCGCAGGACATCATGCTGTATCCAAACCCGGCTGCTGATCAAGTGGAGTTGATCATCGATCGCCCTGGATCTCATCTGATTACCGTTTGGAGTTCAACAGGCCAGGTGGTGGACTCATTCCAAACGACGGCCGTTTTGGAGCGATTGGATGTGAGCGACTGGACTGCAGGCATTTACTTCGTGCATGTGGCGCAAGGTGATCAAAGTACAGTTGTGCGTTTGGCTGTTCAATAAACGAGACAACCTGAATGAATTTCGGCCTGCCCTGATCAAGGGTGGGCCGTTTTTCGTTTCGGCCGGTTGTGTGCGGAGCGGCCAGGCGTAATTTCGCAGCATGCTTGCTGAAATTATAACGGTTGGAGACGAATTGTTGTTGGGACAAACCATTGATACCAATTCGGCTTGGATGGGAGAGCACTTGGCACTCTCTGGCATTGCTGTGGATCGAATTTCCACCATCTCGGATGCGCCCAACGCCTTGGTTGATGCATTGGATTTAGCCCTGAAATCAGTAGACTTGGTTTTGATCACCGGAGGATTGGGGCCCACTTTGGATGATCGGACGAAGCAGGTGCTCTCCGATTATTTCGACACACCATTGGTTCAACATGATGGCGTGTTGGCTAACATCACACGCTGGTTTGCCCATCGAGGATTACCGATGTTGCCTTCGAATGTCGAGCAAGCTCTGCTGCCTGAGGCTTGTGAGATGTTGCCAAACCCACTAGGGACGGCACAAGGAATGTGGTTTGGAGTGAAGGGAGGCCACCAAGTGGTTGTGAGCATGCCGGGCGTTCCTTATGAGATGAAAGGGATCATGACCGATGAGGTCATTCCCCGGTTGCAGGATCGTTTCGCGCTGCCCACGCGCTATCATCGCACCATCTTGACCCAAGGAGTAGGAGAGAGTTTTATGAGCGAACATGTGGCCACCTGGGAAGAGGGACTTGCGGCTCGTCAGGTGTCGTTGGCGTATTTACCCGCGCCAGGGCAAGTGCGGGTTCGCTTGAGTTCGGAAGGAGAGAATCAAGAAGAAGTCGTTCGGCGCGTGGAGCAAGAAGTTGTCGCGTTCAAAGCCTTGTGTGAACATTGGATCGTGTCTGAACGAGAAGGAGAGTCGGTTGCGACTGCCTTGACGCGTGAGTTAATTTCATCTGGAAAGACGTTGGCTTTAGCAGAATCTTGCACGGGGGGTGCGATTGCCAGTTCCATGACGGCAATTCCGGGTTCGAGCGCTTGTTTTCTTGGTGGAGTTGTGGCGTATGCCAATGAGGTGAAGGTTGATTTGTTGGGAGTTTCCAAGGATGTCATTGAGGCCCATGGAGCGGTGAGTGAAGAAGTTGTGAAGGAGATGGCTCAAGGTGTGAGGAGGCGCATGGCGGCGGATTATGCGCTCGCTACATCGGGTGTGGCGGGTCCTGGTGGTGGAACAAAAGAAAAGCCGGTGGGTACAGTTTGGATGGCGCTTGCGGGACCGGATGGGGTGCAAGCTCGGGTTCTCAATTTTGGACAAAGCCGAAGTCGGAACATTGAAAAGGCCCGATTGGAGTGTCAAGCTTGGCTTCTGAGGGAATTGCGAGAAGATAAAAGGTAATCCGATTGGTTGATTGAGTTGTATGGATGGCTTTTATTTCGTTTCTTTGCGCTCTCTAAAAGTGAAGCTATGAGCCGCATTTGTCAACTCACCGGTAAAAAGGTAATGGTCGGAAATAATGTATCGCACTCCAAGCGGAGAACAAAGCGTACGTTCTATCCCAACCTACAAAAGAAGCGTTTTTTCAATGAAACAGACGGCACGTTTGTCACGTTGCGCGTTTCTGCTGCTGCAATGCGAACCATTAGCAAGCTGGGATTGGGAGCAGCCATTGCTCAGTCCAAGGAAAAGGGATTGTTCAGCGAATAAGCTGATAGGTCCCTCTTTCAATCGCTTCATTGCGACAAAAAAAACCCGCTATCAGGCGGGTTTTTTTGTGTTCATATGTCTCGTTATTCAACGCCTTAGGCATCAATTGTTTCCGAGAATCAGTGGCAGGCCGTCCTTCGCGGAACCAATCACAACCACCTTGGTGTTCGGACTATTGGCCAAAGCGGATGTCGCTTCAATTCCCTTCCATTTCAACAGCTCTTGGCTAATGCCTTTAGAGACAATGGCTTGATAGTCGCGGATTCCTTCTGCCTCAATGCGCATGCGGTCGGCTTCTTTGGATGCTTTTTCCAAACGGAACTCATACTCCAATGACTCTTGCTCCTGCTGCAATTTGCGCTCGATGGCTCCTTCCAATGTTTTCGGCAAACGAATATTCCGAATCAAGACGTCATTGAGTTGCAAGTAGTTTTCAGAAAGCTTCTCCCGCATCCGGGCGTCGATTTCAGTTTGAATCTCGTCACGGCGTGTCGTGTTGAATTCTTCAGGTAAATACTTCGCAATGACCTCTCGGGCTACAGATCGCATGGCCGGAACGACGACCTTCTCTTCATAACTTCGACCGCGCTGAATTTCAAGCAACCCCAAATTCTCGAATTGTGGTTGGTAAAACACGGTGAGGTCCATTTCAATCTTGAGCAAATTGGAGCTTAAGACTTCAATGCGCTCCATGCGCTCCTTTTGACGGATTTCATACTCGTAAACCTTATTCCAAGGCGCCTTGAAATGAAAACCACTGCCAAGAGGAGTTTCCGTCGTGTCGACTCCACTGCTGAAGGTGTGGAAGACCAAGCCAGCGTAGCCGGATGGAATCGTAATGGTGAGGGATCCCCAAAGAAGGAGGATGGGGCCGACAATGATGGCCGCGATCATAAGACCACGAACGCGAGCGGGATTGGGTTGTTGTGACATGGGGCGAATTTACACGGAGGGACCTCCACCGGAAAGCGGTTTGTGCTTTTTTAGGGGCAAAAACTTGAATTGGTTAACGACTGAGCTCAGTAACCGAAAGCACGTCGTCTGATGACCCACTCAATGGTGAGCATGGCGAGTATGCACCACAAAATCCAATCCCAAGCGATGAGCTCATCTAGCTGAATTTGTTCGTGGAGAATTGCCGATGGGATGCCCGCTTTTTGCATGGCGGTGACAACCCGGTCAGCAGTCGAGTTGTCCAAGGTGCCGCAAAAGGAGCCGCCTTTGCTTTCTGCGAGTCGAAGCAACAGATCATGGTCTGCTGGTTTGCTCGTGAGCTCAGCTTGATTGGCCAGGACAATGAAAGTACCGGTTTGTTCGTAGGCCTGTTGATCCAATTGACAGGAGGCTGTCCAGGTATAGCTTCCTTCTTGAAGTCGTCCTGCGTCCAGTGCATACCGTTGGTTGCGTGCGCTGAATTCAAAGGGGAATTCAGCGCCATCATCGGATTTTAAGAGCAGACGAATGCTCGCTCCGACAACTGGCATGAGGGCCGCATCGTAGACTTCGGCTGTTAACTCTAACCGCTGATCGACTTCGATGGACTTGGGTGCGGATACATTGAGACGGTTCCTTTTGTTTTGAGAACCGAGGAATTGGACGTGTTTTTGAACGAGATCATTGAAGTTTTTATGATTCTCATATTGCACGTAGTTGCGCATGCGCCAATTCCAAAAGCCTTGACCTATGGTCACGGCCATTCTTTGGTCTCCAGATGATTCTCGGACAGCCCAGCAGGATTGATCTGTCTCCAGTGTCCCTAGCTGGCGATAAAGCAGTGGGCTCCATGCGGGTGACCATGTCAATGAGCCGAACGGTCCCTGCATCGGTGGCCATTGCCTGCATGCGGACTCAAGTGCTTCGGGAATGTCAAACAACCCAAAGTTGGAGTTGACGCGGACTTGGTGTCGCTCGCTCAAACCGGCGGATTGTTCAAGGCGGATGCCCCACTGTGTCATCGACCTCAGCGACGATTGAGAAGCTTCATCGCTAAGAATCCACCAGCAGGGCTTTTGGTTGGCCTGAATCAATTGTGGCCAAGTTGAAGCGCCGAAAAACTGGCCCAGTACATTGTGAGCGATGAGCACATCGGCTTTTTCAATGGCTTGCAATAAACGAGAAGCGTCCTGCAGATTGGTTGTGTGAAAGATCGTTACTTCTGTTTGCTCTTGATCCTGAAGAGCCAAAACAATGGCGTTGATGTCCGGATGCGGTGCGTCGGAAATCACGACCACTTGGCGTTTGCTTTCTAAGACCTCCACATAAAAAGGAAATCGATTGTTTTCGAGATTGACTTCACGGGAGTCGATGCTACAACGCATTTCATACCGCTGCAGTCCAAGTCCTTCAGCGGGCAGTGTGAATTCAAATCGTTTCGAGGTGCTATTGGAGGAAGGCCTCCACGTTTTCGATGCCAATGCACTCGATCCAATATGCACAGAGATGGTGATCTCAAGCTCAGCCATTCCTTGCGCTTGCACAACGGTTTCGACAGGGAACGAGTTGCCTAAATATGCCACACGATTGTGGTCGACGCGTTCAATCCAACGGTCCTTTCGGATGGTTGTATCGCCCAAACCGATGGTATAGAGTGGAGTCGAAGGCCAATGATCACTGAACTCCGGCTGGGCTCCGCGATTGATCAATCCGTCACTGGCGAGCACGAATCCGGCCAAATTCCGATTTTCAAAGCGAGCTTCAAGTGCTGCAAGAGCGGTTTCGAGATTGGTCTGGTTGCCTTGCCATTGCGCGGTGGGCCAGTGATCGAGATTGTGAAAGGTCAGTTCATCAGAAAAACCAAAGGTTTCCAAATTCACGTCTAGGACCTGAAGAGATTCAGACAAGGAAAGAGGCCAAGCTCGGAGATCTGATTGAGAGCGAAGAGAGTCAGATGATTTGAGGATGGAGGCGCTTTCATCCATTAAGAGAATGACAACGGCTTCCTCCCGGTCCAGTTGAAAGCTTCGAATCAATGGTTCGAGAAGCAGCAAGACAAGCGTGGAAATCAAGGCTGCTCGCAACAATCCCAATGCAATGCGCCCGCCGGCGGACATGCCTCCTCCTGTGGTTGTCCTCTTGGTACCTGATCCGCGTCCGTACATCCACCAAGCTGCAGCAATAGGCAGCCCAATGACAAGAGCCCATTGCCATGCAGCGGCTTCAATTAACCACTGGTTTGGCGGAGTAAACGCGAGAAGCGAAGTGAAGGAGAGAAGGTGGGTCAATGGGGAGGGTCAAGCGGTGATCATGCCTCCATCAATGCAAATGGTTTGCCCTGTGATGTACGAACTCATGTCACTGGCTAAGAATGTGCAAAGTTGAGCTACGTCTTCCGGTTTGCCTCCGCGCTTCAACGGAATCGCATCGCGCCAACCTTGCACGGTACTCTCATCCAAGGCTGCTGTCATCTCCGTTTCAATAAACCCTGGCGCAACGGCATTGCAGCGAATGTTCCGAGAACCCAATTCCAATGCAACAGATTTGGTGAAACCCAAAATCCCTGCTTTGGAAGCCGCGTAATTGGCTTGCCCAGCATTGCCTTGAACGCCTACAACTGAACTGACATTGATGATGCTGCCAGAACGCGCCTTTAACATGGTCCGCAAAACGGCTTTGGTCAGGGTAAAACACGACTTGAGATTCACCTCCACCACGCGGTCCCATTGGTCTTCACTCATGCGCATCAACAACGTATCATCGGTGATGCCCGCATTGTTGACGACGATATCGACTGTTCCAAAGGCTTCTACGACACTGGCAACCAGTTTTTCAGCTTCATCCATCTTGGAAGCGTCTGATTGGAACCCCTTCGCTGTTCCACCTTCAGTTGATAGCTCGGCTTCAAGTGCACGGGCTTTTTCCTCGGAAGAACGATAGGTAAAGACTACCGTCGCGCCCTGGCGAACAAATTCTTGTGCAATGGCTTTTCCAATCCCTCGAGAGGCACCGGTAACGATGGCGACTTTTCCATTCAATAACATGCGATGATTCTGTTTGTTAGGTAGTTTTTTTAAATCAAATCGGCTGCCTCGGCAATCAATTCAGCGACGTCTTTCACGATGATCTCACCCTCTTTATTGGCGTGCTTTACACCGTCGGTCATCATGGTGTTGCAAAAGGGACAACCTGTAGCTACGATGTCCGCCTTGGACGCTACGACGTCTTCCGTTCTTGCGTGGTTGACCTCACCCGTTCCGTTTTCTGCTTCTTTGAACATCTGAGCGCCACCTGCACCGCAGCACAAGCCGTTTTGCTTGCAACGACGCATTTCAATCAATTCTGCATCCAAGGAAGCGATGACTTCGCGGGGCGCGAGGTATTCTCCGTTTCCTCTTCCGAGATAGCAAGGGTCGTGGAAGGTGATTTTCTTTCCCTTGAAAACACCTCCATCCGCCATGCGCAATTTTCCTTGTTCAATGAGCTCTCGTATGAACTGCGTGTGGTGTTGCACTTCGTAGTTGCCCCCCAATTCAGGGTACTCATTCTTCAAGACGTTGAAGCAGTGCGGGCAACCGGTGATGATGCGGTTGATTCCATATCCGTTCAATATGGCGATGTTCTGCGCGGCTTGCATCTGGTACAAGAATTCGTTTCCTGCGCGCTTGGCCGGATCACCGGAGCAGCTTTCTTCTTGGCCCAATACCGCAAATGAGGTGCCTGCAGCGTTCAATATTTTGGCAATGGCCTTGGTGATGCGCTTGGCGCGGTCGTCAAAACTGCCGGCGCAACCAACCCAGAAAAGCACCTCAGGTGTGTTTCCGTTGGCGGTCATTTCGGCCATGGTGGGAATGTGGAATGAAGTCATCTTCGGTTCGTCTGTTTCAAACATCTTGCGTCCAGTCTCCGCGACTTTCAGCAGGAAAAGCCCAAGGGGCTCCGTTGTTTTCGATGTTGTTGAACATGGAGGTGATCGATTCGGGGGACTTGCTGTCCTCCATGATCAAACTGCGGCGCATGTCCAGAATGATGCCCATGGGACTGATGTTGATGGGGCAGGCTTGCACACAGGCCTGACAACTTGTGCAGGCCCAGAGCTCCTCTTCAGTGATGTAGTGCCCGAGCAGAGTCTTGCCGTCGGATTCCCATTGGCCTCCATTCGCGTCACGCGCCTTGCCAATCTCTTCGATGCGATCGCGGGTGTCCATCATGATCTTCCGGGGGCTGAGGAGCTTACCGGTTTGATTGGCAGGACACTCGGAAGTACATCGACCACATTCTGTGCAGGAATAGGATTCCATGAGTTGTTTCCACGTCAAGTCCGTGGCGTCCTTGGCGCCGAATGGCGCAGGCGGCTCCGCTGACTCGGCCGGAGTGGCATACGGATCTGCCGATGGGTCCATCATCAGCTTGACTTCTCGCGTGACAGATTCCATGTTGTTCATGGCGCCGGCGGGCGTCAAATCAGAAAAATATGTATTGGGGAAAGCGAGGATGATGTGGAAGTGCTTGGAGTATGGGACGTACACCAAAAAGGCCAATACTCCTGCGATGTGGAACCACCACATGCCCCGTTCTACCGCGACAATTCCCGCATCACTCAATCCGACGTACAACGGCATCAGCCATTGGCTCACGGGAAAGGAGCCAGCGTTCACATAATGAGGCAATCCACGCATCTGCGCAATGCCGTCTGTCGCGTTCATGCTCAAAAAAGCAAACATGAGGAGCACTTCTACGACTAAGATGATGTTCGCGTCCAGGGTTGGCCATCCCGCCAATTCACGTGAGCGCAACCGGGCAATGGCCATGGCGTTGCGACGAATGAAGAAGACGACGCAAGAGAGGATTACACCGGCGGCAAGCCACTCAAAAGAGCCAATCAAAACATTGTATACCCGTCCTAGAGGTTGGGCGAATATGCGGTGCGTTCCCAGTAGGCCGTCTAGCAGGATTTCGAGCATTTCGAGATTGATGATCACGAAGCCGACATAAATGAGGATGTGCATAATTCCAGCCACCGGACGTGCGGTCATTTTACCTTGTCCCAAAGCGACCCGTGCCATGGTTTTCCAGCGTTTGACCTTTTGGTCGCTCACATCGACATCCCGTCCGGAGCGAATGTTGCGCTGGATGAAGCGGATTCTTCGTGCGAAAAAGAAAATGCCTGTGGAGAGAAGAAGGAGGAAGATCAATTGACTCATCATGCGATCAGGCGCTTTTTCCCATCAACGATTGTCATCAGCCTGAGCCTCCAATTCTTCTTGAATCAGATCGCGCAGGCGATTCATCTCTTTTCTGGAAAGATTCTTTTCTTGTTTTTTGCCAAAGACAGAAACCCGGACATATCGCCAGGGGTTCAGGTACAAATCGTTGATGAGGTATTGCAGTTCTTGATTGGTCGCCATCAAGTCGTCGTGCAAAGAATCGCTGTTGACCAGCTTGCCCAAACTGCCTTGTCCTTCGGAAATCTTTCGGGTAATCTCTTCAACGTGGGCCAGAGAACGATCCGCTCGGCCAATGGTTTCTGCGAAATTCACGGCAGCGAGTGAATCTGAAATGTCAGAGAAATTCTCCATGACATTCGCCAACTCTTCATTGTGGTTTTTGAAATTGGTGGTGATTCCGTCCACGTTTTTCATGATGCTGCTCAACGTCGAGCGGTTTTCAGCCACCATGGCATCGAGCTGAAGCGAAGTTTGTTCGAGACTCTCAACAGTTCTTTGAATGCTTTCAAAGGCGGTCGGCAAACCGAGGGTCGCGTCTGCCTCGAAAACAGCTTTTAGGTTCTCCAAGATGTCATCGACACCATCAATGAGCTGGTCCGTCTTGTTTTTCAAGGGCATCAATTCGATGCGCACCGCCTCCGCAATTCCAACCTCAAGATCACTCAAGAGCGTGTCGCCAGGAACGGCTAGATTGAGACTTTCGCCCGCAATCAAGTCAATGGCTTTGGTTCCGAAAAGATCGCTTGAGAAGATACGCGCACGGGTATCATCGGGCATTTTCAAATTGGATTCTTCGATATCAAAAGCGACCAGTAGCGTGCCATCACCTGCTTCAGAAAACCCCACCTTGGTGACCTGGCCCACCTTGAATCCATTCACCAAGACCGGATTGGAAACGGCGAGCCCGTCGATTGCATCGTACTTGGCGAAGTAGCCGTTCGATGGTTGGAAAGGATTGGAGCCTTTCAGGTAGTTGACTCCCAGTACAAGCAGGATTAAGCCTGCTGCTACCAGGACCCCGATGCGAAATTCTTTGGAGAGATGGGTCACGTGAATCAATTTCCTGTGATGGATACAACGCCTTGATTTTCGAGCGAAGTCCCCTCAAATTTGACCACGAACGCGTCCGGGAAATCCCCGTTTCGCATGGATTCTTTGAGGAGCCGAGCTTCTTGCATCGTCGGCGCTGCTCCAACAGCGTATTTGTAAAGTCCGTTACGAAGATACTCAACCACCGGTGAGAGACCCGAAAACCGAGGGTCTTCTTTCGAAATACGGTGAGTGGAGGCCAATATTTGCACGCGGAAAGTCGGAGAGGTCAGACTCGGATTCTCGAAGGAGGAGGGCGCGCTGCTTCCGGAAGACGCGATTGAGGTCGCAGCCGCCTGCGGAAGAATGGCAGGTTCCGAGGTGGTAAGAACTGCAGGGTGGTGCTTCTCTTTGTAGCTCCGAAATGCACGAAGCAATGCTGAGGCCATCAATTCCTTGCCTTCATCGGAGTTTAAAAAATCTTCTTCCGTAGGATTGCTGAGAAACCCCAGTTCAACCAACACGGAGGGCATTTGAGTAAAACTGATCACATAATAACCTGCTTGGCGCACGCCGCGGTCTTTTCTGCCAACACGTTGTTTGAATTGTCCTTGAATGAGACTGCCCAATTCGAGGCTTTTATTGAGAAAAACGGATTGTCGGAGTGACAAGGCGATGTAGGTGTCAGGGTCGCTGGGGTCAAAACCCTCGTACTGACTCTGATAGTCCTCCTCTTGGTAAATGGAGGCGTTTTCTTGCATGGCTACCCGCAAGCTTTCCTCACTCTTGTGCATGCCCATGACAAAGGTGCTCGAGCCAATGGCGTGCGGAGAGGTGAAGGCATCGCAATGGATGCTGATAAACAAATCCGCCTGGGACTCATTGGCGATGCGAACCCGGTTTTTCAATGACGGATAGGCATCGTTGGTTCGGGTCATCACAATTTTCACATCTGGAAATCGTTCGGTGATGTAATCACGCAAGCGCAAAGCGACATCCAAGGTGACATTTTTTTCAGTCGATGCAAAACGACCGGTTCCCAAATTGCCGGGGTCTGATCCGCCATGGCCTGCGTCAATGACTACGATCATGTTGGGCGGAAGTGGCGCAAAAGCGATCGACAGCATTACTGAGGTCGCTATGGCGCACAGGACGGCTCGTTTCGTTAGTTTTGACTGCAGTTTCATGCTCTTCATCAAATCTAAAACGTCCAGGTCAGTGCTTGTCCTCTTGTGTCAAGGGATTTTCCGTGTCGTTTTGTGGATAAGCCTTTCCGGATCAGTGTTTGCTCAAGGCACAGATTCACTGCAAGTTGAGGTGCCCGAGAAGTCTGAAATGGCCCCTGTAAAATGGGGGGCTCAAGATTCTACGCGCGTAATCGCTGCCACTTCGGAAGTGCAGTTGTTTGGCCAAGCGTTTGTTGCGATGGATGATATTCGGTTGGAGGCGGATCGCATCGTTTACACTGCGGAGACCAATCAGGCCTGTGCGTATGGAAGAAAGGACTCTCTTGGAGAATGGATCGGCCGGCCTGTGCTCAATCAAGGAGATCAAGTTTTTGAACAGGATGAGCTGTGCTTTGATTTGAAAACGCGCCGAGGGTTGAGCCGACATGCGGTGACAATGCAAGGGGGGACAGTCTTTCATGCAGGCCTCGCCAAACGGCAAAGCGACGAGCGCATTCATGTGGCTGATGCCAAATTCACGACTTGTGATGCGCCGAATCCGCACTATCATTTTCACATCAAACGGGCCATCATGGTGCCTGGGGAAAAGATTGTTTCGGGACCGTTCTACTTGAAATTCCGTAAAATCCCAACGCCGCTCGCCTTGCCATTTGGATGGTTCCCAACACCGCCAGAAAAACAAAGCCATGGATTGTTGATGCCGGGGTATGGCAACGGTGGCTCTTTGGGCTTTTTCTTGAAGGATTTGGGATACTATTTGCCACTGGGTGAGCAAGCGGATACGCGCTTGCTTGGAGATCTCTATTCAGGGGGGTCTTGGGCGCTTCGGAGTATCACGAATTACAACATGCGTTACAAGGCTTCTGGCAGTCTAAATCTCAGTTTTCAGCGATTGCGGGATGGCTTTTCAGGCGATCCAGAGCTGTCGCTTCAGAATCAGTTTTTTGTTCGTTGGAGCCACAACCAGGACAGCCGAGCCCGTCCCAACAGCCGATTCAGCGCCAGTGTCAATTTTGGTTCATCGAAGAATTTCCAAAGCAATGTGACCAGTTCACAACAGGACTTCCTGTCCAATACGTTCCAGTCGAGCGCGCAGTGGTCCAAGTCGTTTCCGGGAAAACCCATCAACCTTGCGGTCAGTGCACGACACGCGCAGAACTCCTTGACAAACCAGGTCGATGTGACCTTGCCATCGTTAACGGCAAATCTGCAACGAACCAGTCTTTCGGATCTGCTGGGATTGAAGAACAGTTCGATGGGTCTTTTGAATGACATTGCTGTGAGCGCTTCGACGCGTTTTGAGCAGATGGTGCAGGCGCCAGACAGTGTGTTCGCTTCAGGAGATTGGGATTCGATGAGTTTTCGCAATGGCATCAAACATTCTGCGGCCGCTTCGAGTCAGTTGAGGCTCGGATTTATCAGCATCACGCCCAATTTCCAATACAATGAGTTTTGGTCATTTCAAGAAGTCGAGGGCCGGTTGGAAGAGGTGGAACCCGGAGTGATTCAGCAAGTTTCGGATACCTTGCAGGGCTTCAATGCGACGCGAGACTGGCGGTTTTCAACCAATGCGTCCACGCGGTTTTACGGCACCTTCAACATGGGGCCAACCGGGCGCTTAGCCGCGATCCGCCATGTCGTCAGTCCGAGCGTGGGAATTAGCTATACCCCTGAGAACACGCGAACGAAGTTTGCCACGCTGGGAGATGAGAGTTGGGAGTACAATCCGTATCAATTGAATCGGTTCAATCCACAAAATATTGGCGCTTCGGGAGCCTTGAACTTTTCAGTTTCTCAGAACTTAGAGGCTAAGGTCCGTGACCGTGAAACCGGAGAATCTCGGAAAGTGCGCTTGATTGACAATTTGATCACGTCAGCGAGCTACAACATGATCCGTGATTCTCTGAACCTGAGCGATATATCGACACGGGCCAATACAGATCTGTTCAACAAAGTGCGATTGAACGTGGGGGTGACCCACAGTGCATACGATCGTGATTCAACGGGCCAGCGGGTCAACATGTTCCTGAAGGATACAGGGGAGAATTGGCTGCGACTTACTCGGGCCAATGCCGCGTTAGGATCAAACTTTCAAGGGGGTGAAGACACAGATTGGCCTTGGAACTTTCGTGTGGATTACAACTTGGATTTGCGCAATCAATGGATGCCTGCGACACAAAGGGATAGCTTGGTGATGACACAGTCAGTGCGGTCCCGCGGGGGGGTGCTGCTGTTCGATGTCTGGAGAGTGGACGTCAGCACGGGCTATGATTTTATTCGGCAAGAATTGACGACGACCCAATTGGATTTGTACTGGGACTTGCATTGCTGGGAGCTCGCAGTCAACTGGGTGCCATTCGGCTTGCGGCAGAGTTTTTATGTTCGTCTGAACATCAAGGCTTCCATGCTGAAGGACTTGAAGGTGGAATACCGTAAGTACTCACAGCAAGGTTTTTTCTAGGCGCATTTAACGTGTCAACCAGCGTACCGTCATCACCACGACGCCAACAAGGAATAGCAAGAAACTAATTTTGTTGACTCCGTGCATCATGCGCAAGCTGGTGTCGACATTTTCGTCCCGGTGAAATAAGTTCAACGGGTTCAAGTAGTAGAGGACTTTCTTTAAAAACATAGCGTTTGAATTGAATGTGCGATCAACGGTTACGGTGTGCGATGACTGAAATTTCGACACGGGCCCCTTTGGGCAGGCCCTTGACAAAGACCGCTTCCCGTGCCGGAAATGGTTCTGGGATGAGGCTTCGGTAGGTGGAGTCCATTCCCGCGTAATCCGCCGAATCAATCAGGAAAACAGTCGCCTTGACCACATGCTGAAGGCTCAATCCGGCTGCCTCAAGAATCCGTTCGACATTGGAAATGCTCTGCGTTGTGGCCAATTCGATGGTTTGAGCAACGAGTTCTCCCGTTTTGGGGTTCAGCGGGATTTGTCCGCTAACGAACAAGAGGTCACCTGCTTCAACGGCCTGGCTGTAGGCTGCGACAGGGGCTGCGGCTTGTGAGGATTGAATCGGCTTTGACATGGTGCGAAACTACGCAGGGATTTCCCACCTTTGCACCTGAGCAATGCACCCATGCGGATCTTAATCATCGACAACTACGATTCCTTCACTTGGAATTTGCAACATCTCCTGGTCTCCCAGGGTGCGACCGTGGATGTTTATCGGAACGATGAGGTTTTTCCGGCAGGGGTGGTCCATTACGACGGCTTGGTGCTTTCGCCAGGACCAGGGCTGCCTGAGGAGGCGGGGCAATTGATGCGGATTATCACCGTAGCATCGGCGCATGCCATTCCCGTTTTGGGAGTTTGCTTGGGAATGCAGGCCATAGCACAACATTATGGTGCCACCCTTCGCAATCTGGATGAGGTGCTACACGGGCGAACAACCCCGTTGACGACGATGATTCTGGAAGGAATCTTTGAAGGTCTCAAGTTGCCCTGTTCGGTCGCGCATTACCACAGTTGGGTAGTGAATGAATTGGATTTCCCCCCGAACCTGGAGATCACAGCGCGCAATGAACAGGGATTGCCCATGGCGCTGCGGCACCGGACTTTGCCTGTTGAAGCAGTTCAATTTCATCCGGAATCTGTTTTAACACCTGACGGTCCACGAATGGTGAGCAATTGGCTCAAAAGCGCGGCACGATATCGAGAGGTACACCCTGTTCAGCCTTCGATTGCGAGGCTTTGGATGGGTGAGTCAACGGACGATTGAACCCTTCGATGCGGCCCACAAAAAACCCCCTCCAAGCTCAGCTTGAAAGGGGTGCATTGATGCGTGGTTTTGAATGTCAATCCCGATAGGTCGACATCACTTCCTCAAATGTGTCTTTGAACTGATCGTAGTTGTATTCTGCGCGAATGCGTTCTTCTTGCTTTAAACCGTCGACGTAGGCATCGGCAATGTTTTGGCCGCTCAATTCGACCGCCAAATAAGCGATGTATTTCGTTCCTTCCGTCATGGTCAACTCCTGACAGATGGTAATGGCTCCTGTGAGCTGCTTGTTCACAATCGTTCGAGACAATTCGTTGAATTTGCTTGTGGCTTCCTCCGTGTTGTTGAATCCCAGCTGAGTTGCTTGGTTTTCTGCAACGATTTCTATGGTGGCTTCGACCGCTCGAGCCAACGTAGCTTCTGCATTTTGCCGCGCGATTTTCTTGGCAATTTCACGCTGTGGGCTGGTTCCTGTTGCTGAAGCTCGGAAGTATTCACCGTTCGTTAAGAATTCAGGCCCCGAGCAGTACTCGACGATGCGCACCTCTCCTCGACTATCCGGTGTTGATGTGGTTTCTTTTTCTCCTTTGCAACTTGTTAATCCAAGGGCAAGGATGGCTGCACAAGCAGCGAGGGTTTGGGTTGATTTCATCATAGTAGCGGGTTGATCTTTAGATGTGACAAGCCAATAAGCGTGCCAAACAATTTTCAGGAAATTTAGACAATTATTGATACAAAGAGGTTAAAAGTTCTCGGACGAATGACCCCTGAATTTCGACTTGTGCTTTCCGGTAGGCTTCATTGTGGGCGGCGTCCCAATTCAATTGGACGCCCTTGATGTTTTGCAAATTTCGTTGCAACACCGCTGATCCTTTGCTTGTTTCCAAAACAATGCGAGCGTCTAGCAACGCGGTGAAGAATCCGTTTCCTGAACCAGCGCGGCGCGTATCCGATTCCAATGTGAGCACCAGGTCGGCTTGTTGAGCCGCATTGACCCACTGGATGCCTGCATCATTGAGCCCTTGTGCCAAGGCATCGCGAAGCTTTGATTGACTCGATTGTCTGCCGGCAATCAGCTCAGTAGATTCAATGAATATGGTCGGTGGCGGCAACAGGATGGGCCAGGTCTGTTGCGGTTCTATGAGCGTGCCGAGTAGCTTAGAGACTTTAGAGTCTTGCAAAGTGGGCATCAGCTCATCCAGTGGAATCGTCGCTTTCAATTCGCTTCGTTTCAATCCTGTTTCGAACCCCTCTAGCAGGATTTCAGACCAACCATTTTCCCCCACAGTGAGCGAAGCCTTCCGTGGTAAGGTTCCTCGATTATAGGTCCACTCGATGGGAATCCCTGCGACTGCGATGTTGTTGAATTGGACTTGGCAACTCCCTGTTCCTGAATAACGTTGTTGGAACGCCAAGGTGATTTCTGGCGTTTGTCCAGTAAGACGCAATCCTCCGATGATTCCGCTCATACCATCCAAACAAGCCCGGTCTAAGGCCATCGTTTGACCGTCGGAAGATTTCCAGAGATTGACTTCGCCCCAGTATTTCTCGATGGACTCCAAGCTGCGAATGAATCGATCCAGGGCTTGTTGGATATCGCCAATTTTTGCAGCTTCTTGCGCTGAAACCCAATAATCTCCGGCGAGCTCAAGGGCAGCAGTTTTTCGTTCCTTTCGGATGCGGTCGTAGGTTGCTTGACTGAGGCGGTAATAGGTCCAGACCTCGTTTTCGTTTTCAAAATATCCAACGCGCTCATACCCTTCGAGATCTTCTGCGGAAGAACTGGTGATTGTCTCCGAGAAACTCTGTCCAGCGACGCCTTGGAATTGGGTGGAATTCAAAACAGATTTAGAGTCGATGCTCACACGAATTTGACCTGCTAACTCAGACAAAGCCTGTTTTTGCGCCCGTTCAGAAGCGTCGGCCGGGAATTGTAGTTTGCTTGCGCTTGCTACACCGACATAATACCCCGGGATTTGAGGGCGTGATTGCACCCAATCCGGGAAAGACTCAGCCAACTCTTTGCTTCCTGTGCAACCGCTCAAAAGCACAATGCCCGCGAGTACCCACAGCCACGTGAATGCGATAAAGGGGCGAACGTGACTTCTCATGGAATCAGTAAATGCAATTTATTTTCGATTTGTGCTCGAATGTCACGGGTCAAAATCTCCACGTTGTTGTTGACCATGACAGATTCATCGGATAAGGAATTACGGGCTTTGAGCAAGGCTTCAAGACTGCGCTTGCCCAACCGATTCACACCCCCAATTTTGAAGGCTGGATAGACGTTGTTGTTGTTTCCTTGGTATTGTGCAAAGTGTATTTTATCCATGGTCTCTGAACTCAGCATCTCAGACATCAGGTTTTGTCCGGTTTCCAATGAAATGAGCGTGATGCGAAATGTAATTCGAACTTGGCGATTCGCAGTATACTCGCTGTATTGAATCTCGCGGAATTTCTTTTCATAGACTTTTTTCCCTTCCTCTGTAATGCTCTTTTCACGGTAGCTTTCATAACCGCGCTTCTCCTCTCGTTGAACGTTCGATGTGATGACCTCGCAATTGACAACCTGTCCCTTTAAAAGTGTTTTGGCCCCTAACAACTCGCCCACTTCAACCACCGAATTTGCATTCAAGACACCGCTCAAAGCGAGCTGTTGTTCTTGCAAAATCAAGGCTTGATTCTCGCGGTCAACAATTTCTAGAAAGGGGTCTGAAGACTTCATCAAGGCTTGCTCGACGTACGATTGAAATTTTGAATCCAATCCGGGCTGACTCGTTCCGTTTTCAAAGGGGAGCAATGCGATGGTGAAAACACCATTTGACAGGGCCTTTTCTCGGAAGGTTTGAGCTTCCTTATAGGTGGGATCTCGCGCTATGATTTCGGAAAAGAGCGCGTGAGCGGCTCGCCACTTTTCACCTTCAAAATCCACCATGGCCTGGCGATACCGCGGCTCACAAAACGCAATGTTTGACCACTGAACGGCATCCTCATGCGCAGGCTCCAGGCGCACAATTTCATCGAAGAAAGCTTGCGCAAGCTCGAATTGCTCCTTTTCGAGTGCGGCCATCCCGTCGTCGTACAATTCCTGCATGTGGGCTTTTCGGACCTGTTGGTATGCCGCCTTCGCAGATTCTAACACGATGAGCTGGACGCCCGCCCGCTCAACGCGTTCAGTATATTTCAATGCATCTTCATAGGAGAGGACTGCCTCTGATCGATTTCCCCTCAACTGAGCTTGCTCAAAACGATCGATTTTCTCATTCAATACCCACTGGCCGGCACGCTGCAATGCCAAGATCGCATCGGGATTTCCGCGATCTTTCATCACCGCTGTGAAGTAGTAGTCTGCCGCTTGATGCATCAAGCCCACATCCTCCATTTTTTGGCCTCGTTTGACAAAGGCTTTCGATCCATTGCAGCCTACGGCCAAGAGTGCGATGAAGAAAATCAGGAAAGGTTTGATCAGAAGGCGCATGGTTGAATTTGGAGACAGCGATGTGCGAGCTTTAAGAGCGCAATTTAACGTCATCCGGACGTGTTCAAAGCGAAATTCATGCCAAGCTTTCGGTTGCTGTACCTTTGGCACGCTAGCTGACTACTCTTATGGAATTAGAAAAAACAATTTTGATATTGGGAGCCGGGCGATCAAGCTCCTCCTTAATCCAGGCTCTTTTGGAGAAGGCCTCATCGGGCAATTGGAAAGTCGTTGTCGGAGATATGGACGCCGCTCTGGCGCAATCCAAATGCAACGCGCACCCTCGATCTGAATGGTTTGGGATTGATCCCAAAGACCCTTCAGACCGCAACAACCGAATAGCTCAAGCGGATCTGGTCATTTCCATGGTACCCGCATTTCTCCACCCTGAAATTGCTGCGTTGGCCATTGAATCCGGCGTTCCCGTGATCACTCCGAGCTATGTGGGTCCTGAAATGGAAGCGTTGCATGAACGGGCTTGTGAGAAGGGTGTGCTGGTGTTGAATGAAATCGGTTTGGACCCTGGGATTGATCATTTGAGCGCTGCTCAAATTTTAGATCGAATTCGGAATGAAGGAGGAAACATCAAAGCCTTTGAATCGTTTTGTGGAGGTTTGATTGCACCAGAATCGGACGACAACCCGTGGCATTATAAATTCAGCTGGAATCCACGCAATGTGATCTTAGCCGGTCAAGCGGGTGCGGCTACATTCTTAGAGGGAGGCAAACATCGCTTGATTCCTCCCCACCGGGTCTTCAAGGATGCAAGGAGAATCGAAGTTGCTGGCGTTCCCTATGAAGGCTATCCCAACCGGGACTCCTTGGCTTATGAGGAAAAGTATGGATTGACAGGGGTGAAAACGTTGATTCGAGGAACACTGCGAGGGGATGGTTTTTGCTCAGGTTGGGATGTTTTGGTCCAATTGGGATGTGTTCGGGATGACGTGGAATTGGTTTGGGATGAAGGCATCTCGTGGGCGGCTTGGATGCGCTCGTTTGTTCCAGCAAGTGCCGCCAAGTTGTCATTGAGAGAAGCCATTCAGTCGATAACAGGGACGTCTGATGCGAGTTTGGATCGATTGGCATGGCTGGGGTTGATGAGCGATGACCAAGGCCCGAAAATATGCAAGGGAACGCCAGCCCGTATCATTCAAGACTTGCTTGAAGAGAAGTGGCGATTGCTGCCGGATGACCGAGATCTCGTGGTGATGTGGCATCGATTTGAATATGAGCTCAATGGACAGATGCACGAAATCACGAGTTCACTGGTTTTAGAGGGCCGAGATTCAACATTTACAGCCATGTCGGATACGGTTGGATGGCCCATGGCATTGGCCGCGGAGGCCATACTAACGGGCAAGTTTACGCGGACCGGTGTGGAGGTGCCCTTGCATCGGGATTACTACGATGTGCTGATGCCAGGATTGGAGTCCATGGGTGTGCAATTCAAAGAAGAGCGCCGGACATGGTAATCCTCAGCGGAGTGATTTGTTGCCTTTGTTGGGGAGCTCCGGCATGGCCAACAGATGGCGTCGCGTCGAGGGATTGGGTGGTCGATGCGCTGCAATGGCGTTTCCATCGTGGTTTGGATGATTGCGATGAGATCGTACCAGCCTTGGATGCCATGACATTGGAGTGGATTTCCGAATCAACGGAGCTGACACTGGAGATTCAGCAATCGGAATGGCCTTTTTTGGAAAAAGCTCCGGAACTGCTGCCCGTGCTAATTCAAGCGAAAGCCATGGGCACGATGCTGGAGATAAAAGGGGACGAAAAAGCACAGCGTAACGTGGTTCGAAACGTACGCCGGGTTGTCCGAAAAACAGCGGGATTGCCCGTCAGAGCTCTGCGCTCCGACTTTCGCTCTTTGCTTCGTTCAGCCGAATACAAACGTGGTCACCGAAGCAACAAATAGAAAAATGACAAGCGCATAAAAACGCAATGGAATGCTGTGCATGCTCTTGTTTACGTACGATGCGTCTGAGGGTTGCAATGAATCCGTTTCTTTTTTCGTTTCCAACAACAATTTTTCAGCCTGTCGGGTTAGGTTTGAACATTCCTAGTTTCAATTTCGCCTACACGAGTCATGCGTTCATTTGAGGTTCCTGCGTTTTACCAAAGTCCGATCATTGCCCGCATCAAACACGCTCGAAAAGTGCGGGATCCGCGCAAGCAAGATTTCACGCCATCCGTCCTTGATTTTGGCACGGTGAAGTTTGTTTTGTCTCGCCATTTTGGGTTTTGCTATGGCGTCGAAAATGCCATCGAAATAGCCTATAAAGCCATTGAAGAAAATCCGGGCAAAAGGATATTCCTATTGAGTCAAATGATTCACAATCCAGAGGTCAACTCAGACCTGCAAAGCAGGGGTGTAGAGTTTTTAATGGATACCGAGGGGCGGGAACTCATCCCCAGAACCGAGCTGAAGTCGGAGGATGTCGTGCTGATTCCAGCATTTGGCACCACCGTAGAAATGGAAGCTTATTTGCTGGAACTGGGAGTCGACGTATCCCGCTACAATACCACGTGTCCATTCGTTGAGAAGGTTTGGAAGCGCGCAGCGAAGCTGGCCAATGAGAGTCACACCATCATCATTCATGGGAAACCCAACCACGAAGAGACTCGGGCCACCTTTAGCCACGCCAAATCAAAGGGGCATGCTTTGGTCATCAAAGACATGGGGGAGGCGATTGTGCTGGGGGGATTCATTTCGGGCGAGCGGCCAATGGCGTCGTTCAAAGAATATTTTTCAGGTCGGTCAACGGAAGACTTTGACCCAGAGATGCATTTAAAACGCGTGGGCGTTGTCAACCAAACGACGATGTTGGCGAGTGAAACCCAAGCGATCAGCGATCGCGTGCGTCAAGCCATTGAGGAGAGAGAAGGGAGTTCGAATTCCGGTCATTTTGCACAAACCCGGGACACGCTTTGCTATGCGACCAATGACAACCAGCAGGCGACCCAAGCGGCATTGCAAACACAGTCGTTGGATGTCGCTGTCGTCGTGGGTGGTTACAACAGTTCCAATACATCGCATCTTGTTGAACTTTGTGAAGAGCAATTGCCGACGTTTTTCATTCGAAATGAACTGGAATTCCAAGAGGATGGGCTAGTGAATCACTTTGATTGGCGCACAGGATTGCATCAACAAACGATGTCGCCTTGGCCTGAGTCAGGGGGTGCGAATATTCCGACAATCTTAATTACCAGTGGAGCCTCGTGTCCAGACGCTTCCGTCGACCGTGTGGTGCAATCTATTTTGGGCTTTTATCCAAATAGTCGGAATGTGGAAGACGTGTTCATTGAATTTGAACAACGTCATGCGTTGAAAGCGAGTGCCACTGAGACTTGAATCCTACCTTTGGTCGAGATGCAAGCTCCTAGACTCCGTTCCATGTTTCGAAACGTTCGCGTTGAGCCGCGGAAGTTTACTTTTCGCTCCCGGCATTTGCCAGAATTGGATGGCACATGGATGGAGCGCAAGGAAAGAATCGAGCAAGAACTTCAAGGAGTTGAGGGGCCAACGCACCGACCAATTAGACTTCGGAAGTCGGCTCCAACGGCGGCTTCAGATCGTTTGGAACGGCGCCAGGCCCAAATCCAGTCGTCCAAGTGGGCCATGCTCCGCGCCGCTCTGATTGCGGTCGGTTTGGTTTGGTTGGCGTGGAAGGGTTTGCAGTGGGTTGAACAAAGTGATTTCAGTGGCGTGCTAAAGTGGATGGAAGATGCCTGAAGTCATTCGACAATTGTCAGATTTGGTGGCCAATCAAATCGCAGCAGGTGAGGTGGTGCAGCGCCCGGCCTCTGTTGTCAAGGAATTGATGGAAAATTCGGTAGATGCCGGAGCCAAGCGCATTGATGTGCGAGTAGTGGATGCCGGAAGAACGCTGATCCAAGTGACGGACAACGGAGAGGGCATGGTACGCAATGATGCGCGACGATGTTTTGATCGGCATGCGACATCGAAGATTTCCACAGCGGAAGATTTGTTTGCCATTGTTTCCAAGGGGTTTCGCGGAGAAGCCCTGGCGTCCATTGCGGCCATTGCACATGTCGAACTGAAAACAGGCCATGACGAAGAGGAGGAGGGCACGCGCATCCAAATGAAAGGCGGGCAGGTGGTTGAAGAGCTGCCATGTCCGTTAGAATCGGGAACGACCATTGCGGTGAAGCATTTGTTTTTCAATGTTCCTGCGCGACGTAATTTCCTGAAATCCGATGCGGTCGAAATGCGCCATGTCTTGGACGAATTTCAGCGTGTCGCTTTGGCGCATGAAGGGGTTCACTTCACCATGCAGCACAACCAGTCCGAGTTATTCAATTTGAAGCCCGGATCCCAAAGACAGCGTGTGGTCGGTGTATTCGGTTCGAAATACGACGAGCGGTTGGTTCCGATTGAAGAATCAACCGATGTGTTTTCTGTCGAAGGCTTTGTCGGGAAGCCCGCCTTTGCGCGAAGAAGCCGCGGTGAACAGTTTTTGTTTGTGAATCAGCGATTTGTCAAGCATCACGTGCTCAATCGGGTCATCATGGAGGCTTATGCAGGTCTGCTACCGCCAGGACAATTCCCCTTGTACGTGCTTTTCCTGACCATTGATCCATCGCGGTTAGACATCAATATTCATCCGACAAAAACGGAAATAAAATTTGATGAAGACCGCACAATTCAAGCATTATTGTTGCCTGCAATTCGACGGGGATTGGGGAAATATGCGGTTGCGCCTTCCTTGGATTTCGATCAGGAATCTTCACTGAATATCGCGCCATTGGACGCTGGGCGCGTGGTGACTGAGCCGGTCGTGCGGGTCAACAAGGACTACAATCCTTTTCATGCCCCGTCCGATTCAAAAGCGCGCGGCGGGCTGCGACCTGGAGGTGGACAGATTGATGCTTGGAAGTCGCTTTATGGACAAGACCGTTTGAGTTCGGAAGAGCCGAAAGGGCAGGCATGGAGGGCGCCAGAATCATCTTCAGAGGTGATTGTCCCTTCGGTCGACCTGGTTGAAGGTCGAACGTTGGAAGAAGAGGCCGGAAGTGAGGTGCGCCCCATGTTTCAATTCCAGAAGCGGTACATCGTTACAGCAACCCAATCAGGCATGTGGATGGTCGATCAGCACCGTGCCCACCAGCGCGTGATTTACGAAGCGCTGGTAGTCCGATTGGAATCCAATGAAAGCGCAGTGAGTTCGCAACAATTGCTGTTCCCTGAATTGGTCGTGCTACCGAAGGTTGACCGGGACTTTATATTGGAGTCATCATCTTGGTTGAACCAGTTGGGGCTGTTCTTTCAGAGCCACGAAGACGGGGTCGAGATTACCGGAATGCCGGCTGAAGGAGAAACGCGCCCGATGGATTTGGTTGAGGCCGTGATGAGTGAAAAGGACAGTGAGGCTTCAGGAATCAGCCGTCCAGAGCGGGTGGCCGCGCAAATGGCACGTGCCTTGGCTGTCAAGCCTGGTCGGATCATGAATGCCCAAGAAATGGAAGATCTGTTGGATCGATTATTTGGCTGTTCCACTCCGAGTTTGGACCCCTTTGGCAAGCCTGTCATCGCTACCTTTGAGCTGAAAGAAATCGAGCAACGATTCAACTAATGTTCCAGAACACTCCTGTCATTGTCCGCAACCTGATTATTATCAACGTGTTGTTTTTTGGCGCTTCCATGCTTTTGGGGGAAGAGATGGCCATTACCTGGTTGGCAGGCACGTATCCGGGTTCGCCTTTTTTCATGCCTTGGCAAATCGTCACTCACATGTTCATGCATGGGGGGTTGACGCATCTGTTTTTTAACATGTTTGCGCTGTACATGTTTGGGACTCAGTTGGAACAGCTTTGGGGGCCCAAACGATTCCTGAATTATTATGTGATCAGTGGATTGGGTGGGTTCTTTCTTCACGAGTTGTTCATTGGTTTGGAGTTTTACAATACGCTTGGAACCTTCTTCCCATCCCGTGAGCAGTTGGTTCCGGCCGGTGTGTCAGATCTCGTTGCTGTGCGCTACATCGAAAGCGCTTATGGCCGCGTTGTCGGTGCATCCGGAGCTGTTTTCGGGATTTTGTTGGCCTTTGGTATGCTCTTCCCCAATACGCGCCTGATGTTGCTTTTTCCTCCCATACCCATCAAAGCGAAATATTTCGTGATAGGTTATGGATTGATTGAATTGAGCCTGGCGTTTCAAAATGGATCCGGTGACAATGTGGCCCACTTCGCGCACCTCGGTGGCATGCTTTTCGGATACATTCTCCTGAAGCAATGGCAAAAAGACCGGGGGACGTTTTATTGATTCAATTGGCTCAACCATGTGGCAGGAAGTAAAAAAACAATGGGGGCAAGGCGGTATGCTGATGAGGCTATTGTTGATCAATGGGGGTGTTTTTTTGCTTGTGACCACTCTGCAATTGCTGACGACGCTGGGCTTTGGTCAGTCGTCTCCCTGGGAATCGGGAGCTGTGTTGGGTTTGGCCACAACATGGATGCCTGAAATCTTGTTGCGTCGTCCCTGGACCGTGATCACCCACATGTTTGTGCACACAGGTGTTTGGCATCTGCTCATGAACATGGCGCTCTTGTATTGGATGGGCCGATTGTTCATGGTTCATTTCGGAGCACGAAAGTTGTTGAGCACGTATGTGGTGGGAGGATTGGCAGGCTTTGCTCTTTATTTCATCGCGACCAACGTATTTCCCGGACTCCAACAAGGAACCTACGCATATGGAGCGAGCGCTGCGGTCATGGCCATCTTGGCCGCTGTCGCCACGCGAGACCCCGAACGACAGATCGGACTGGTCATTCTCGGCTCTGTTCCTTTGAAGTATGTCGCGATCGCCTTGGTCCTGCTGGATTACTTTGCATTGAGTAATGGAGACAATACAGGAGGCAATTTGGCTCATTTGGGTGGAGCTTTATTCGGATATGTGATGGTCAAGCAAGGAGATCAAGGGCGCGACTTGGTCGGGTGGTTTGAGCGTTTTTTGGATGCATTGCTTACGGCGTTCAATCCGAAGGCCAAATCAAAATTGCGGGTCGAGAAGCGGTCGAATCGAAAATCTTGGAGGCGAAAGACCAAACCAGAAACGAGATCGTCACGGGTGAAGAGCGATGAGGAGTTCAATCAAGAGAAGAAAGAGCGTTTAGCCCGAATGGATGTGATTTTGGATAAGGTGTCCAAGCATGGGTATGACAACCTCACGAAGGAAGAAAAAGCCTTTTTGTTCCAAGCATCTAAAAAGGAATGACCAAATCCAAGAAGCGAAGGTGGCCGGTGGTATTGATTTGGTTGGGGCTAGTGGGGGTATTGTCTGCTGAATTTGCTGTTCGTGTTTCTCCCGTTCTTTTCCCCTCGTTGGCGTTAGCTGGCATGGCTTTTCCCTTGAGTTGGGTGTGCCTAATGACGGGTGCAGTCGGTAGCCTTTATCAGCGGAAATGGCGCGCTCTTCGATGGGGTCTCATGGGGATCGCATTGTCCGCGCCGCATGCGAGCCAAACGTGGGGTTGGTCGTTTATGCCCGCTGGGTTGGGCGCAGAAACTCCAGCTTGGAGCTTCTCTCCGGGCGCTTCTTCTGCATTTATGGAATGGGGGGAAGACTCCAGTGATCTAGTTGATTTCAAAGTGCTGTCATGGAACGTCCGGCAATTTGACCGATTCGGTTGGTTGAACAACGATTCAGCGCGTCAAGAAATGTTGTCGTATCTACATGCAGAGGGACCTGATCTCGTCTGCATCCAAGAGTGTTTTTTAGAAGAAAACGACGCGCCTTGGATGACCAAAGAAAGGCTGAAAAAAGCTTTGGGCTTGCCGCATTGGGCGGAGGAATATAAGTTTGGAAGGGGGCAGCAGAAATTGTTTGGGCTGGGTGTGCTTTCGCGGTTTCCAATCCTCAACGTGAAGGCGATTCATTTTCCGAATGATAAAAACAACAGTGCCATGTATGCCGATGTCCTTGTTGGGGGAGACACGATCCGTGCCTTCAATGTCCATCTGAGTAGTCTTCATTTTGAGGATGAAGATTACGAAGCGATGCGCCAAGGCCCCGATGAATCCGAGCGAATGAGACTCCTTGACCGGCTGCAAACAGCTTGGAAAAAAAGAGCCCTGCAAGCTGAGATGGTCGCGAAGCATGTGGCCAACAGCCCGTATCCCGTTGTTCTCATGGGAGATTTTAATGACGGACCGGTGTCGTACGCGAGACAGCAGTTTCAACCTTATTTGAAAGATGCATACAAGGGGCGAGGGGGGCTGCTTGGAGCCACTTATGCGGGAGATATTCCGGGCATGCGCATTGACTTCATTATGCACAGCCCTGTGCTGAAGTGTTTGGACTTCAATACCGGTGAGGTCGTGCTGTCAGACCATCGTCCAATTCAGGCGCGATTCTCGTTGCAGCAGTAATTTTAGTCAGCGTATGGACCCAATCCCAAGCGTTTTTTTTGCAACGCTTCGAATCCGGCTATGTGCATCCCGATCAAAAGGAAGCCATAGATTAAATCGTCTGCTGGCATACTGAAAATGCGCCAGCCCGTTGTGTGCACATCATTGTACCAGACGATTGAGTCCTCAATTTGACCAGCTTCATGGTGCAAAAGGGGGTACTCCCAAAAATGGATTCCCGTTAAGACGCCATTGGTCACGATGAATGGAACAATCAGAACCAACAAGGTCACCCACATGTGATGCGTCCAAGCCGCGTATGTAGCGACAATCCAGATTAAAAACACACAGAACAGCGCACTTGCCGTAAAAGTGTACAAAGCTTCGGCATACCAATAGGTGATTCCGCCTGTGATGGCCAGCGCGGTCATCGAAACGGTAAGCGCACTGTATCGAATCGGATTGCGACGGACATAATGCTTGATCGTGGCGTAGGTGAAAATACTTGCGTACGGTATGCAGATAAAGAAGAGCCATTCCTCTAGGGGCAGGCCCAACCATTCTGGGCCGAGTAGGTAATCTGGATTGAATCCCCAGATTCCCCATTCTGTGAACAGCACATCCCACGCAATGAAGAAGGCCATGACGGCAAGGTTGGTCGGCCAAAAATCTTTCCATTGACTGAAAAAATTCACGCGTTTGTCAAAACTGAGCAACAAAGGCATGGCCAAAACGCCCAAGTCGACGGCGAGGTAAAGACCGTTCATATTGATGGGGTGTTGGACGATGAAGAAAGTTTCTTCGATTGAGCTTTTCGCGCTTCAATCCAATAACGAAAGGGTACGAATAGCATACCGAAGCACTCACCTTCTTCCTTGGTCAAGTGCTTGTGGTGGATTTTGTGCGCCTTGCGAATGGCCATGAAATAAGCGTTTTCAGTCCGACGAAACCACTTGAATCGCTGGTGGATGAAAACGTCATGAACCAGAAAATAGGCCAAACCATAGGCGGCAATCCCCGTCCCAATCCACACGCGAAAATCCCCTCCCGCCATGGAGCCTGTAACGAAACACCCGGCGCTGGGCACAGCGAAAATCAGGAAGAAAGCGTCATTCTTTTCAAAAAAACCAGGTTGGTGAACGTGGTGGTCCTCATGGAAAAACCACATCATGCCGTGCATTACATATTTGTGGGCGAACCAGGCGACACCTTCCATGGTCAGGAAGGTCGCAATCACAATGAATGCAGGTGAGGTTAAAAAGTTCAGGCTGTCCATTGAAAGGTGTTGAGCAGAATGAAGAAGGCAGCAAAGATGAGCACTAAGATTCCAGCACCTCTGGATTCAGTGGATGTTTTTGGGACGAGGTGGAATAAAAAGGCCAAGCCCCACCAAGAGGCATAATTGGTCCAAGGGACGTCGATTCCATTCCAATTCCACCATCCGGCTTGAATCGCCACCGGCTCAATAAATACATCCAACACCATCATCCAAGTGGCGGCAACAATTGCGGTCATCATCTTGCGTGTTCGTGGTGTCCAACCGAAACGAGCGACCCAAATTCCAGCCCAATGACCGAATCCCAGGAGCATGACAAACCAGAGACTTCCTAAAATGAGCGGTACACCAGCGAATTTCGGGCCAAGTCCGTGCCCATACGCGTAGTGACCAAAAAGGAGCCCCGTCTGAACACCAAGGCATTCAGCACCCCAGCCGCCGAGAATGGCCAGCCACCACAACCAGCTCCGCTGGTTCCAATCGAACGCCATGGCGAGCAGTCCGCTGATCAATAAATTCAACGCGGTAAATTGAAGGATGCGCTCACCGTAGCCCAATAGTATCCCCGCAACGCCAACGGCATTGAGCATGGCCATTGCAATGGGAATCCAACGTTGAGAAGAGGTCCAGTTCATGGAGCAGTGGTTCGAATCAATTCGGAGGCTATTCGAGCGCTGAGGAGACACAGCGGGATGCCGCCACCCGGATGAACACTTCCTCCGCAAAAGTACAATCCATTGATTTGTCGCGAGCGATTTCGGTGACGAAGAAATGCAGACAATGCCTTGTTGGAACTCGCACCGTAGAGAGCTCCACGCCAGGAGCCGGTGCGTTTTTCGATGTCGCGGGGAGATAAGATGGATTCTGTTTCAATGAACTCCTCCACGGAATGCCCCAGGGTACGGGTTATTTTGTCCAGAACGGCTTGTCTGATGGTGGGAATTTGCGACTCAATGGCATCCGGATTTGCACTCACATTGACCATGACAAACCAATTTTCGCAACCGTTCGGTGCATCCGTAGATTGGATTTTGGAGGTGATGTTGATGTAGACGGTTGGGTCGCTCCCTGGGTGGCCCATCGCCTCAATGGATTGGAATTCTTGATGGTAATTCTGGCTAAACAAGATGTTGTGTAAATGGAGTGCGGGATGCGCTTTTCGGATGCCCCAATAAAAAATCACTCCGCTCGTAGAGCGCTCCTGATTCAAAGTTTTTTCAGGTGCTTTGAGTTCAGGCAACAGCTTTCGGTACGTTGGGTGGACGTCGGCATTGGATACCACCACTTGCGCGGCGACATGATGCGGTTGTCCATTGATTTCCAATTCAATACCGCGGACGGTGCCATTTTGATGCGCTATTTTTTGAACAGCTTGGCCGAAATGAAATGCAACACCCAAGCTTTTCCCCAGAGCGTATAAGTGCTGGGCAATGGCTGCCATTCCGCCGTTGGGGAAGTACGTTCCTAGGCCATGCTCCAAGTGGGGGATGACGTGCAGCATGGCGGGTGCACGATGCGGATCTGAACCGTTGTACGTCGCATAGCGATCAAAAATCTGTACGAGATGAGGTTCACGCAATTTGCGTCGGTTGAGCCGATGCAACGATCCGAGCCAGGGCAGTTGATGCAAGTAGGGGGCAGCTTTCCTGAATGCGGACCAGCGAAACCGGCGCCACTCGTGGAGGCTTTGTTCCAAGAAAAGTCCGCGTGTCGCCTCAAAGATGGTTTGGCTGTGGGCTAAATGCTGGTCCAGTGCAGTCGGATCCACCTCCACGGCTTCCATCACTTCTTTTTTAAAGGCCTTTCTGTTGGCCCACGCTTTAATCTGTGTGCCATCCTCCCAAAAATAATGCGTGGATCGATCGAGCGTTTGGTATTGAAAAGCAGGGGGCAACAAATCCATTTTCACGTGCGCACTGGAGCGCGTCAAGGCATCCAATTCCATGACCAGTTCAGGCATCGTGAAGAGTGAAGGGCCGAGGTCAAACCGGTATCCCGCAATGCGCTCTTCCTTGATTTTTCCACCGGGTTCTCCTGTGCTTTCATAAACCGACGTGTGCAAACCTTGGTCAGCCAATCGGATCGCGGCGGCCAAACCGCCGATGCCGGCGCCAATGACGACGGCTTTCTTTGCGTTTGTGCTGCTCATCGTTGCCGTTCCAATTCGCGCATGCGATTCTGCACTTGATGAAAGCACAATTTGAACCACACTGTGAACCGTTCAGGGTGGGCAATCAATTCTTTTTCGAGGTCCTGTGTGGTCACGTACCGAAAATCATGGACCTCTTGTGTGTTGATTGTTGGAGGCGTGTCGGAATAGCCTAGCAGAACGTGATCGAGTTCGTGTTCAATCAGTCCGCTGGGCAACTGGCATCGGTAAGTAAAGTGAAACTGGTGTTCCAGCTGGCAGTACATTCCCATTTCTTCTTTCAATCGACGGGTGGCGGCTTCCAGAACCGTTTCTCCATCGCGCGGGTGGCTGCAGCAGGTGTTGCTCCACAAACTGGGGCTGTGGTATTTGTGCGATGCTCTTTGCTGAAGTAACCAGCGGCCATCACTATTGAAAATGAAAACGGAAAACGCGCGATGAAGTAAGCCTTTTTCATGGGCCTCCATCTTGTTCATGATTCCCGTTTTTCGGTCCTCGGCATCCACAAGGATCACCTCCTCCTCAGACTTAGTTTTCATCCTTTGAATGGGTTGGGGACAATTCAAATGTTTTGAAAATTTCCCGCACAAAAGTTTCATGGCGGGAGTCTAATCCCCAAAACCCGGACTCAAGCGCCATCCAAATCATCGCACTGTCCTCATCGATGTCCCCAGAGTAGGATAGGATGGAGGGCACATGGAGTTGGACGGAAAGCCGAAAAAGCCGCAAGTCCGCGTCAGTCGGTTGGTTGGCAATGGAGGTTTCGAGTTCGGATTTCCATTTCAAGAAAGACTCCAGCTTGACCAGCAGATTCGTCATGGATTCGACCTTCATCAATTCGGCAGTCGCGACGAATCCCGCAGCCTCCTTGCTATCAGGGTGATTGGCGGAAAATGTTGCTGCGGCCTTTTCGAAAACGGCCAGCGATGCGGACTCTTCTTTGTTGATGGACGCCAACCGATAGGATTGCCACAGTTCCAAGCGTCCTTCAACGGAAGGCATGGAGTCCTGATATGGGGACGCGTTGAGCGGCCATCCGAAAAACAACCAACAAATTGCCAAGGACCACGGCATGATCAAAGAAGATTGAGTTGGTGTTTCAAGTAGGAGCTAAACAGCAGCGTCAATTTGCGATAATTCGGAATGCGGATGCGCTCTTCCATGATGCGGTCACTGGGAAGCGAACGGATTTTTTGAAACAGACGGAGGTAGTAGATGTAGGCGACATGCACCCCTAAGCGACTCGAACGAGGCAACTGGATAATGCCGGCATGGGCTGCTTTGAAATCGTCTTGAATTTCGGCTTCGATGGTTTTCTTCGTAGCCTCATCGAATTGACTCATATCCAAACCCGGGAAATAAGTGCGGCCTTTTTCCTTGAAATCGTCATTCAAATCACGAAGGAAATTGATTTTTTGAAAGGCAGCCCCCAACCGGCGGGCACTCGGAAGCAAGGCGTTGTAGCGGTCATCGTTTCCTTCCACGAAGACACGCAGGCACATCAGTCCAACGACCTCCGCCGAACCCACCACGTAGTCTTCGAATCCCTTGCGATCATATTCATTGCGGTTTAAATCCCATTCCATACTTCTGAGAAACAAATCCACGTGTTCTCGGTCGATGGAGTAGCGATGGAACACGCGTTGAAAGGCGTGCAGAATCGGGTTGAGGCTGATGCCCTCGTCGATGGCAGCATAGGTATCTGCTTTGAATCGTTCGAACAAGTGCTGTTTGTCATGGTCGTGAAACGAATCCACAATTTCATCTGCAAACCGCACGAAGCCGTAGATCGCGTAGACCGGAAGCCTCAATGGTTTTCCGAGCGCTCGGATGCCCATCGAGAAGGAAGTGCTGTATGCTTTGGTGGTCTGCACACTGCATTCGTTGCAAACTTGGTCATACAATGCGATAGGGTCCATAGCGTACTAACTTCTATAATGGTCAATTGGTTCAATGCTGTTTTTCAAGCCAAGACTTGGCTTCTCTGCCCGCAACTTCTCCACTGATGAGGCTTGGGGGAACACCAGGTCCAGGCGTCGTCAGTTGGCCGGTGAAGAAGAGTCCCGGAAGCTTGCTTTTCATCTTGGGTTTCCAAAATGCGGTTTGCTTCAGGGTGTTTGCCAATCCGTATGCATTCCCTTTAAACGCGCGATAGTCCTCTTGGAACTCGGCATGCGCATAGCTCCGCTGGTAAACGATGTGCGGGCGAATGTCGACACCGATGTGGGTTTCAAGCCGATCGCATAAGTGATTGAAATAGGCTTCGCGTTGGCCTTTTTCCTCCGAAAGGCCCGGGGCCAAGGGAATCAAGAAAAATAAGTTCTCGTGTCCTTCTGGTGCAACTCCTGCATCCGTTTTTGACGGAGCACTGATGTAAAACAACGGGTCCTTTGGCCAGGAGGGCGTGTCATAAATGGTTTCCGCATGCGGTCCAAAGGGTGTGTCAAAAAACAAATTGTGATGCCGCAATTCGGGCACACGGATGTTGACGCCCACATAAAAGAGCAGCGAACTGGGCGACATGACTCTGCTCTCCCAATAAGCGGCATCATAACGCCGGTAATTCGCGGGCAACAACTGCTGCTCCACATGGTGATAATCAGCCGCTGCAATGATGCTTTCGGCCTTCCATTTCGTGCCATCGCGCAACGTGACACCAGCGACTTTGCCCTGGTCTGCATCAATGGAGACGACGTCTTGCTCATAATGAAATTGCACCCCGTGACTTTCGGCCACTCGGACCAATGCCAGAACGATTTCATGCATGCCGCCCATCGGGTACCACGTCCCCAACATGGTGTCGGCGTAATTCATCAAGCTGTAAAGCGCAGGCGTTTTCTCGGGTTTTGCTCCCAAAAAAAGGACAGGGAACTCCATGATCTGCAAAAGCCTCGGATCCGTAAAATACCGTCGCGCGTGCTTGCTGAACGATGTGAACAAGGACAAATGTGTCGACTGTTTAACGGTCTTCCAATCGGCAAATTCCAGCACATTGTGAGCGGGCTTCCAAACGAATTCACTCATGCCAATGTCGTATTTGACTTGGGCCTCGGCCATGAAGTCTGCGAGTCGTTGACCAGCGCCTTCCTCCATGGATTCAAAGGCGGCTTGCATGGATTCAAAAGCGGCGGGGACATCCAATGCTTCTCCTGTGAACCACACTTTGTAGGATGGATCGAGGCGAACGAGGTCAAGTTCTTGGTTCACATCGCTTCCAAATTTGGAGAAATACGCTTCAAACACATCCGGCATCCAATACCAGCTGGGCCCCATGTCAAACGTAAATCCGGCTTCTTGAAACACCCGGGCTCGTCCGCCGGGATGGTTATGCCGTTCTAAAACAACCACTTGGGTTCCTTTCGATGCCAATTCTGTGGCGGCCGCGATGCCTGAAAACCCTGCGCCGATGACGATGGCTTGTGTGGAATGATCGGATGAAAGAGAGCTCATGTTGTGGCAACAATATGGGCCTAAAAGTTGTTCACTGCAATGGCAATTGACATTTTCATGAATCCCTAACTTTACCTCATGAGCCAATCTCGAACCGATGCAATGGATGTGTGTGCTTTTGGAGCCCACCCCGATGATGTGGAGTTGTCTGCAGGAGGGACTTTGGCATCGATGACAGCCATGGGCAAGCGCGTTGCGCTGGTTGATTTAACCCTCGGCGAGCTCGGTACCCGTGGCACATCTTCTACCCGAGCTGCAGAAGCTGAGGACGCGGCTGCAATTCTTAATGTGGTCCATCGTGAGAACTTGGACTTAGGAGATGGGTTTTTTGAAGTAGACCGATTGTCTTTGGTCAAGGTGATCGAAGTGCTGAGACGACTCCGCCCCAGAGTAGTCTTCGCGAATGCGAAATCAGATCGACACCCAGACCATGGAAGAGGGAGTGCGTTGCTGGAACGGGCCTGTTTTCTCAGTGGATTGTCTAAAATCGAAACAATGGACAAAGCGAGTGGTGAGCAGCAATTGCCCTGGCGTCCGCAGTCTCTGTACTTCTACATCCAAGATCGGTGGAGAACCCCGGATGTTCTTGTGGACATATCGGAATTTGAAGAAATCAAGTATGCGGCCATAGCGGCGTACAAAACACAATTTTATTCTGGACCTGATGACGACGCTCCGGTTACTCCAATTAGCTCTTTAGATTTTCTGGAGCACCTCAAAGGCCGAGATGCGGCAATGGGACGTGCTGGAGGGGTTCGCAAGGCCGAAGGTTTTGAAACTGCGCGGCCACCAGTGGTAAAGGACTTATTTGACCTTCTCTGAAGACAAGAACTCGGAACCCATTTCCCTCCATTTCGGCAAGAGTTTTGACCAATGTGACTTTTCACAATAACTCCAACCGATTACGAGGCCAATGGTTTGCATAACAGCAGCGAAGGATGCTGCAAATGCTGCACCGTTGATGCCATGGATTGGAATCCAGATCCAAGCGCAAACAATAAGAACAAACAAGCCGAGAGCAGAGGAATATGCGTTCCATTTGTGTTGTCCAATTCCTGAAAGGTGGTGCGCGATAATTGAAGCGAATGCACCTGCAAATGCCGCTGGTAAAAGACGAATGATGACAGGCTGAATTCCGCCAAAACCCACGATGTGGGCATACCAAGGGTCAGGAACGCATGAAGCTAAAATGGCTAGAGGTAGGGTTCCCAAAAGTGCCAATCCGATGAACCGTCTCGTTTCTTGAATACGTCGCTTTTGATCTGGATTGTTAGCGGTTCGTGCATGAACAACTGGCGCGAGTCCCCGGGCTACAAACCAAATTGCTTCAAGCGCATAGAAAGCAACTGAATAAATTCCCGTTGCTGCGGCTCCATTTCCTGCGCTGCTCGCTAGCAAACTGAAGTTTGTTCGGTTGGTGAGCATCTGCAATAGCCCGCCTGATTGCGCAGCGCTTCCATGTTTCCAAAGCAATCGAATGGCTTCCTTGAACGGTGGAGGATTTTTTGATTCTGGTAATTTTCGAATCGAAAACAACGAATAAACAGCCGTGAATATTAAGCTCAGCGCTAGAACGAAAAGAAAGGCATCCACGTGCTGCCAGCCCCAGAAGAAGTAAGCCAGAACCAGTCCAAGCGCCACGCATGAATTTTGGATCACTTGAAGGCGATTGAATGCGAGCACATTTTGGGAGGCAAGAAGCAATTGTCCATGAAAAATAACAACACCTTGCAGCCATCCTAAACCAGCGATTTCCAAAATGCGTTGTGCTGGCAAGAACCCCAATTGAACTCCGATAGTCGTAGCTCCGACAGATGAGATAAGGAGCCACAGGTGACCCGGCAACAAGGTCGTGCGCAATGGGATTTTTGTTTTTAAATAAACCACAGCTCCGCCTGCTATAAATCCACTGGCTCCAGTCACCAAAAGAAGCCCCAGTTGTACCCAAGCGATTTGACCTTGCCCTTCGGGACCGAGAGTGCGCGTATTGATGAGGATAATGGCAGTGGAAAGCAATAGGAGCAAAGCGCGACTTTGAATAGACTGAAGGATTGTTCTTCGCAAGTTCATGGCACCCTCTTTTTTGAGGCTGAATACATGCGAAGCGCTTTTTCATACGCCAAGGCGTATTGATTTGCGATGGCTTCTATGCTAAACGTTGATGTGGCAACAGCCCGTAAGCCAGCTCGATCCAGCAAAGTCGAGGGTGGGTTTGTTGCAAGGGATCGTATTGCCGCTGCAAGTGCATCTTCATCGCCACGTTGAACGAGTATGCCTCGATCAGATGTTAGGTGTTCTGATATGCCTCCGACATCCGTTGAGATGACAGGTATTCCACTGGCCCACGCCTCGGGAATTACACAAGGGAAGTTTTCAAAGTTGCTAAAGAGCAGCAAGGCGTTTGCTGAACGCATTCGCTGGGCGACCTCAGGCAGTGAAATCTCGCCCTGAACGTGCACGCGATTTGCGATGCCCAACCTTTTGGCCAATTTTTGGTGAGGAAGGGGGTCTCCATCGCCTACAATCGTTACTCGAAGATTGGGGCACTGAGACAAAGCCTGGACAAGAGCGCGGAGTATTCCTGAGATGTTTTTCTGCTCATCTGAGAGTGAACTGACGTGCAACAATTCAAAGCTTTCTGTTGGAACGGATTCGGATTGATTCAAATGGAATAGGTCCGTATTCACCACGTTTGGGACAACATGAAAAGGGCTTTTCATACCAAAGTTGAGCATGCTTAAGGCTAAATCTTCCGACACGGGGCAAAGCAATGTACTGGCTTGGCCTGTGAGTCGCATGCTTCGTTTTCTCCAGAGAGGAAGCTTGTGTCTTTGGTCCGCATGGTATGCGGTCCAATGTTCGGTTACAACCAATGGTATGTTCCAGCGCATGGCCAATTGCCGGGCGGCTTGACCTGCAGGGTAGGCCACATGCAAATGAATGAGATCGAAAGGAGCCCCGGCATGCTGGCGAGCCAGTTCCAATAACGCGCGGGTTGTTTGCCTGACAACCGGTTTCTTAGCTCTGAAATAAACGAGCCGCTCTGTCAGGTCACCGGTTGATTCAACGGTGTCGGTTGGCAATTTTGACCCTTTGGGTGCTGCTGCTGCTGCCCATACTTCCGATGGAAATTGAGTCGCAATCGCATCAATATGGCGTCGAACAAAATTACCCAACGTTCCATGCACTGCGCTAGGGTACCAGCTTGCGAGGTGCAATACCCTCAGAGTGGATGGGATGCGGACGTTCGATTCCATTTTGTCAAAGTTCGACGAAGTGAATCATAATGAAACAAAAGGCCAGTGAAATACGTTCAAAAAGGGGCACATTCGTTTACTTTTAGTGGGTATGAATTTTTTTCTCAAGCTTCTTGTTTTTGTAGGATGGTTGCTCATCTCAGCTTGTTCGACCTGGGCTCAGGGACCTACATTTCACGCGGATGTGGCCCCCATTATTTATCAGAATTGTACGGAATGTCACCGATCCGGAGAGATTGGTCCCATGCCATTTACGACATACAAAGAGGTGTCAAATTATGGTGCATTCATTACTCATGTGACCTCCACAGGCTACATGCCTCCGTGGACACCGGACCCGGAGTACACATCATTTATAGGCGAACGCTTTTTGACACAAAGTCAAATTGATCTGTTGGCGACGTGGTATGAAGCGGGCATGCCGGAAGGAAATCCAAAGAAAAACCCAGGTGTACCCGAATTTCCAAAAGGAAGCCAAATAGGAGAGCCTGATTTGGTGATAAAGATGCCTGAACCTTACGCTCACGGGGGTGATATGACAGACCAGTATCAAGTATTTGTCCTGGAAACGGGTGTTACGGAGGAGAAATTTATTAAGGCGGTTGAAATACGGCCTGGAAATGCGGAAATCGCGCATCACTGCATCCTTGCGTATACGGAAAAAGAATCTTCTATTATTGCTGCAGAAGCTCTTGATCGTGCAGATCCAGATGTCGGTTATGAAAGCTTCGGGGATCACGGAGTACCGGTGGATGATTTCAACTTTGGGGAGTGGAGCCCAGGGGCAACCACTAAACCTTACCCGCCTTTTATTGGTAAGAGAATATCTCCCGATGGGCGCTTTTTAATGCAGATGCATTATGGCCCTAATTCGATTGAACATGAGGATTTGACCAAAGTGAATCTTTTTTTCGCGGATAAGCCGGTTCAGCGCCGGGTGAAGTTATCCATGATGTTAACCGGGAGCTTGAGCGAGCCTTTTTTTATTCCTGCAAATCAAGTCAAAACATTTCATGGTAGAACCTCGTTCGCCAAGGATATAAGTGTGCTCGCGATAACGCCGCACTGCCACCTTTTGGGACAATCTTGGTTGTGTTATGCCGTTTCCGCGGACTTGAGTGATACGATTCCCTTGGTTTCAATTCCGGAATATGATTTTAATTGGCAAGGGCCTTACACATTCCAGAAGATGAAGCATATCCCCGCGGGCTATACCATTCATGCCATTTGCAAGTATGATAACACAAAAGACAATCCCCTGAATCCAAACGACCCACCGGAAATGATGACTTGGGGGGAGTTGCATAATGATGAAATGTTTCTATACTTCATGCAATACGTGGATTATCTGCCGGGGGATGAGAACTTAGATTCGAATGATTTGTCTCAAGATGAATATGTTGATTTTGACGAGGATTATTTATTTCCAGTTTGGCCTGATTCTGCAGCCTCCAATGAGAATGTTAAGATTGCTTTCTATCTGAACGAGCAAGCCCGTGTCTCATTTGAATTCATGAATGTTCGAGGTGACGTATTGACTTCTCACAATCTCAAGAATGAACTTTCAGAGGGAATTCATTGGGATGATGTGGACTTGACCTGTCCCCAAGGCACCTACTTCTTGCGCATGAAGACATCAACGGGGTCAGATGAGCGTATCCGTATTGAAGTGACGGATTGACATATGCTATTTTCTGCCGCGAATTCACCTTCGGACTGATGCGTCGATTCCTATTCAAAAGGCGTTTGAGATACAGATAGCGCGGTTTATGCATTAACTTTCATGAAAATCAAGCCTCTGCAAAGCGTCACGAGTCTTGCAGAGTTGAAAAATGAGTTCAATAAAGCGAACTAAAAATTCGAGGAGCTTAATTTATATTGGGTCCAGTCTGAAAAACCGAAAGCATGCAGCGATTTTTAATTTGTTTTTTTTGTGCGACTAGTTTGACTCTGTCAACGGCCCAAGGTCAAACACCAACATTTCACGCCGATATAGCCCCTATTGTGTATCAAAATTGCACCCAATGCCACCGTGTTGGTGAGATTGGGCCGATGCCGTTCACGACCTATGAGGAAGTATCCGAGCATGGAGCCTTCATTTCTTATGTGACATCCATGGGCTATATGCCGCCTTGGACACCTGACCCTGAATTTGCGACGTTGCGAGGAGAGCGGTTTTTGACAGCGAGCCAAATTGAAGTGTTGTCCGATTGGTACGATGCGGGTATGCCAGAAGGGAATCCTGCGGACAATCCCGGATTGCCCGAATTCCCTGAAGGAAGTCAAATTGGAGAGCCGGACTTGGTGCTTGAAATGCCGGAGCCGTATGCACATGGAGGGGACATGCAAGAGCAATATCAAGTGTTTGTTTTGGAAACAGGCGTGACGGAAGAGACGGAAATTCGAGCTGTTGAAATCCGACCAGGAAACGCTGCCATTGCGCACCACACGCTGATTGCGTACACGGAGAGCCCCACTTCAATTGCTGGAGCGGAAGCGCTGGATGCAGCGGACCCTGAACCGGGGTATGAGAGCTTTGGTGATTATGGAGTTAACGTGGAGGACTTTCTTTTTGGGGGCTGGGTTCCCGGGTCTTCCCCCACAGAATTCCCTTCCACCATTGGAAAGAAAATTGGACCCGATGGCCGTCTGCTTTTACAAATGCATTATGGTCCATCAGCAGTCGATGAAACGGATTTGACGCATTTGAACCTGTTTTTTGCAGAAGATCCGATCCAACGAGAGGTGGATTTATTGCTCATGACAGTCAATAGCTTGACGGAACCCTTTTTCATTCCGGCGAACGAAGTCCCAACGTTTCACGGAATTTTTGAAATTGAAGACGATATCAGCGTACTCTCGATTACACCACATTGTCACCTGTTGGGTCAAGCGTGGGAGGTGTTCGCCGTTTCTGCCAACGGAAACGATACGATACCGATGATTTCGATCCCAGAATGGGACTTCAACTGGCAGGGTATTTTCAGTTATCCGGCGTTGAAGCACATCCCGGCGGGTTACAAAATCCACGCGTTCTGTACGTATGACAATACCGCCAACAACCCGAACAACCCACATGATCCACCGGAGTGGATGTCGTGGGGAGATCTCACGGGTGATGAGATGTTTGTGGTGTTCTTTCAATTTGTGGATTACCTGCCCGGTGATGAGAACATTGTCATGTCTACTGCAGACGAAGACACCCGCATTGTGTATCAAACGGACAACTTGTTTCCGGCATGGCCCAACCCGAATCGATCCGGCCAGGAGGTGACCATTGGTTTTCATTTGAATGAAGGCGCAGATGTCACTTTGGACCTTTTGGATTTCCGCGGGCGCATGGTGGATACTTGGATGCCGGAGCAATCCTTTGCAGCAGGCCACCATCAGCGGACGTTCGTGCTGGGAGAATTGAATGCGGGAACGTACTTCTACCGCATGACGACGTCTTTGGGTACGGTACGAAGTCACGTCATTCAAGTCATCGACTGATGTGGAAAGTATGGGTGTTTCTAGCGCCATTGTGCCCCATTTGCCAGGACTACACGTTTTATCTCAATGCCATGCATGCGCAATGGGAACAGGAATATCCGGGACAAATTGAGTTCGTGGGATGGTTTCCGAACCCCACGGTGTCTGCTGATCAAATCGACGTGTTTGAAGACCGGTATGCTGTAGAATGGGAATTGGCGCGCGACACGGTGGGGTGGTCAGACCGGCTCAACGCCAACTGGACGCCCGAAGTTTTTGTGCTGGATTCACTGGGTGAAGTGCGGTATCGTGGCCGAATCAATGATTTCTATTTTGCGTTGGGAAAGCACCGGAATAGTCCCCGCAATCAGGATTTGCAGGATGCTGTGGAGGCCTTGTTGACGGGGGGAAACCCTGTGAATGCCTACACGGATGTGATTGGATGTCCCATCGAAAAGAGGATCCCTTTCAATGAATTGTATGGTCATGCAATATTCCCTGCACTGAAAAGTGCGAATTAAAGCATCGCGATTATCTTTGCGCACCCTTAGGGGTAAAACGGTGGCTATAGCTCAGCTGGTTAGAGCATCGGTTTGTGGTACCGAGGGTCGTGGGTTCGAGCCCCATTAGCCACCCAACTTCAAAGCCTCGCACTTCGGTGTGGGGCTTTTTTGATGGACAATGCCGATTCTTAGCAGCTTTGCTTTCAAGGAGAGAGCCAACCGAAATTGTCGAATCATCAGCATCCATATGATTCCAACCAAAACATTATACGAAAATATAAACATCGATAAAATGGTATTTTAATACGATATTTTCTTATCTTAACTGGACCATTTAATCGTCGAAATCATGTTTGTCCAGCGCCTAAATAGCATTTTGCTGCCTTTGTTGTTTGTCCTGTCCTCCGGAATTGCATCTGCTCAGATGACAGGTCTCTGGGTTGAAACGGTCGTTCAGCATGACGGAATCATTGGAAATACAGATTTCTCTGGATTGACGACTTACCGCTTGCATGCTGTGATGACGTCTGAATCGGATTTCTTAGGGGCGTCTTTCGGGAATGCCGCAACTCCTTGCTCCATCTCCACATCGACAAGTTTTTATCAGCACCCAGCGGGGGGGTCGTTTGGAACCGATATCAGTGACTTCTTCACCGGAATATTGCCTGATTTGAGCTACGATAGCTGGCTCACGATTGGATTGGAAGCTGCTCCTCAGGCAGGCAATGGTGACGGAATTTCGACCATCGGTATGGGAGACGAACTGGTTGCGTTCGAGTCGGGCAGCAGCCTTGAAGTGGAGTCTCAAATAGGAGGCAGTTGGTTTGTTCTTCCCGGAAGCTCGAACGGCATAGCGGGTGACGACTTGATGGTGCTTTTGGCGCAAGTCACCACGGATGGTTTAATCGAAGGAGTTCTCAATTTGCAAGTTTTTGTCGGAGGCAATCCCTTTGATGAGCAGTTGGAAACATGGGCATTCAGTGCGGGGGCTTCGGGCTGTACAGACCAAGCAGCATGCAATTACAATTCCACAGCCAATGCGAATGATGGATCGTGTGTTTTTCCGGACAGCGGTTACACCTGTGAAGGTGAGTGCGCGTTAGACAGTGATGAAGATGGAGTGTGTGATGAGTTTGAAATAGCGGGATGTCCTGACATTGCGGCGTGCAATTATGCCTTGGGCATTACAGATTTGGAAGCCTGCGACTATCCTGAATTGGGTTTCAGTTGTGACGGTGATTGCCTTGCTGACATCGATGGAGACGGCGTGTGCGATCCGCTTGAAATTGATGGGTGCACTGATCCATCGTCCTGCAATTTCATGACGGAGGCGACGGATGATGACGGCTCCTGTGTGTTCGCTGATCCTTTCCGCAATTGTTTGGGCGCTTGCTTGTTGGACGCAGATGAAGATGGGATTTGCGATGAAGAGGAAGTGGTGGGATGCACCGCCCTCGCAGCCGATAATTACAGTGCGGATGCGACGGATGATGACGGATCGTGTTTGTATACAGGGTGTATGGACGAATCAGCTTGTGACTATGATGCTGCAGCAAACGTTTCCGGCCAATGCTCTTATGCCGCGGCGGAATATGATTGCGCGGGCAACTGCCTATCCGATGCGGATGGTGATGGCGTCTGCGATGCACTTGAAATATCTGGATGCACCAATGTGTTGGCAGAGAATTTCAATCCTTTGGCAACACAAGAGGATGGCACATGCGATACGCTCCCTTCATCGTACTGTGGCCTCGGAACCGTTTGGGATGACGAAATGGGACAGTGTGTGGGCGATGGAGGAATCGGCGGATACGGCGGCTCTTGCTTCGGGGACTTTGACGGCAATGGCAGTCGAACAGTCTCCGATTTGTTGCTTTGGCTTCCCTTTTACGATACGTCCTGCGACTAAACGACCTGCCGTTTAGTGGATGCCCAACGCGGCCAAGTACCGCTCTGAGTCCAACGCTGCCATGCAGCCGGTGCCCGCAGCAGTAACAGCTTGGCGATAGACCTTGTCAGCGGCATCGCCACAGACGAACACACCCGCTCGATTCGTCTTAGAGGTTCCAGGTTCTTCGTACTTGATGTAGCCTTGCTCGTCCAAGTCAATCCAGCCATTGAATACATCGGTATTCGGTTTGTGGCCAATCGCAACAAAGAAACCCGTCGCAGGAATGTCGTGCTCCACTTGTGTTTCGTTGTTCACCACTCGAATGGCTTCCACACCGTCTTTGCCCAAAACTTCAACGGTTTGAGTATTCCACAAGACCTCAATGTTCTCCATTCCGAACACACGGTTTTGCATGGCTTTGGATGCCCGCATTTCTCCTTTTCGGACAAGCATGGTCACTTTGGAGCAAAGCTTCGCGAGATAGCTCGCTTCTTCACAGGCCGTATCTCCGGCACCAACAATAACCACTTCCTGACCACGGTAGAAGAACCCGTCACAAACAGCACAAGCGCTGACTCCACCTCCAGCGTCCCGCAGTCGCAATTCACTTTCCAAGCCAAGCCATTTCGCGGATGCACCTGTGGAGATGATCACACTGTCAGCATGAATTTCCGTTCGATCGCTCCCGTCACCCGCCCAGATTTTATGCACGGGTCCAGAGAAATCAACTTCGGTGATCCAACCGTTGCGCACGTCGGTTTCAAATCGCTTGGCTTGTGCTTCTAAGTCAGCCATCATTTGAGGGCCGTTGATTCCGTCAGGATAGCCCGGAAAATTGTCAACTTCCGTGGTTTCTGTGAGCTGCCCTCCAGGCTGCATTCCCTGATAAAGAACGGGTTTCATGTCTGCTCGTGCAGCATAGATGGCCGCCGTGTATCCGGCTGGACCTGAACCAATGATAAGGCACTTGACGTGTTCGGCTTGCGTATTCATGGCCGCAAAGATACACAGCGACCGCCGCCACAGAAACGTCTTTTTAACAACAGAAAGGACTTTTCAATTCAAGGCTCAGCCAGCCCGACCTCAATCCGCAACCATTCGTTCCAAACTGGGTCCTCAGGGGGAGGGGCCAAAATGCTCAACGGAGTCTTGCGGACCGGATGCACAAACTCAATCCGACGCGCATGCAGGTGAATGGATGCGTTGTCATTGGTTCGGCGTGCGCCGTACTTGATGTCGCCTTTGATCGGGCTCCCAAGGCTGGCCAGTGTGGCTCGGATTTGGTGGTGCCGCCCTGTTTTCGGCTGCACCTCGACAAACGTGTAATGATCAGAACGCCCGACCGTGCGATAAGTCAATTCCGATTGTTTCTTGTTGGGACCGTCGAAGTCCGAAGCAAAACTCTTGTTGGTTTTGATGTTCTTCTCGAGAAAATTGATCACGTGGCCTTCCAAAGGACTGGGGCCGGGTCGGGTAACAGCCCAATACGTCTTTTGCATTTCGCGCAGCCGAAACATGTTGGTGAGTCGAGACAAGGCTTTGGTCGTCCGGGCGTATAAAATGACACCGCTCACAGGTCGGTCCAGCCGGTGAACCGTTCCAATGAATGCATCACCCGGCTTGTTGTATTTGCGCTTCACATACTCGCCGACGACCTGACAAAGTGTGATGTCTCCGCTGGCGTCACTCTGGACAATGTCCGAAGAACGTTTGTTGACAGCGATCAAGTGATTGTCCTCATACAAGACCTGCAGGTTGTCCACTGTGCTCATCACAATGGGAGCCTTGGGCTGGCGCGCCCACTGCGTACCGTCTTGAGAAGCGCTGGTCACATCCATCCTTTAGTACTGCTCGCTTTCGTTTGGAAAATCTCGACTTCGCACGTCTTTGACGTAGTGTCCAATCGCTGTTTTCATTTGGTCTCCCATGTCGAGATAACGCCGCAAAAAGCGAGGGCTAAACTCTTGGGTGATGCCCAACATATCGTGCAAGACCAGCACTTGACCATCGCAAGCTCCACCGGCACCGATGCCAATGGTGGGGCAGTTGACCGCCGCGCTCACCTCACCGGCCAAGCCTGCAGGGATTTTTTCAAAAACAATGGAGAAACAGCCAATGTCATCCAATAGTTTGGCGTCTTCACGCAAGAGTTGCGCTTCGAGCTCTTCCTTCGCGCGGACCGTGTACGTTCCGAATTTGTAAATGGACTGCGGTGTCAGTCCCAAGTGGCCCATGACGGGAATTCCGGCACTCAAGATCCGTTCAATGCTTTCTCGGACTTCACGGCCTCCCTCAAGCTTAACGGCGTGGGCACCGCTTTCTTTCATGATGCGGATGGCAGATTTCAGCGCCTCTTTGGAATTGCCTTGGTAGGTTCCAAAGGGCAAATCGACCACCACCAACGCCCGCTTCGCGGCCCGGACCACGCTGGAAGCGTGATAAATCATGTGGTCCAATGTGATGGGGAGGGTGGTCTCGTGACCGGCCATCACGTTGGATGCGCTGTCTCCAACCAAAATGATGTCGACACCGGCTTGGTCTACAATGGTGGCCATTGAGTAGTCATACGCCGTCAGCATGGCGATGCGTTCTCCGTTGGCTTTCATCTCGGCTAACACCTGCGTGGTAATGCGTTTGGCTTGTTTGTGGACGGACATCAGTAGAGCGCGTTTAATGGATTCTATCAACTCACAAATTTACCTCAGAAGATTGTGAACGTCACCTTCTAGCGTCAGGAAGCCAGAATGTGTCGGAAGGTGAGATTGATCCGAGGTGCATTCGCCTGTTTTCGTCTTGGGATGCTGTGTTCAAAATCATCTTGCATCGACTCCATAATGAGCACGTCTCCATGCTGCAAGGGAACAGTCCATTTCTCGCCAGACGCGCGATGTCGAATCAAGAAATCCCGCGTACCTCCAAACGAAACGCTCGCAATGCTTTGTTTGTCAATGGACCGCTCATTGTCGCGATGCCAGCCCATGGCATCTTGGCCATCGCGATAGAGGTTGGCGAGCACAGCATTGTACGAATTGTCGGGGGTTGCTTGCCGCTCAATGGCCTCCATCAAGCGACGCATTTCTGATGTAAAAGGAGCCTTTGACCATTCAATGCTCGCGTAGCGGTAAGCCGGTCCCATCCAAGTTGTGAGTCGGGGCTCGGGATGTGTCTTCCCAAACATCCGAATTTCATTTTGACGCCAAGGCAAGGCAGCAATCCACTGTTCTGTGCTTTCGTTTTGGAACAATCCTGTAAAAAGGAGGCAGCGGCTTTCTCGGTCCGCTAGAATGATTTCCGGGTTCATGCTTGTGAAACAACCAAAGCGATGTAGACGCCATACGTTGCGACCAAGATGAGCCCCTTCCAACGATGAACGAGCCGACGATGCAACATCATGGGCAGTAAAATGGCTGCGACGGCAAGCATCCACCAAAAATCATCGGAAATGGCTCTGGGGTCTACTGGCAGTTCCAGGATGCTCGAAGAAACGCCTACGGCCAAGAAGATGTTGAAAATATTGGAGCCGATGAGGTTTCCGAGTACAATGTCCGATTCGCGTTTCAATGCCGCGACCACAGAGGCGACAAGCTCCGGAATACTGGTGCCGAAGGCCACGGCTGTGAGGCCAATCACATGGTCGGAAACCCCCGCTTGAAGTGCCAAATCACGTGCGCCAGCAATGAACCATTCTGACCCAAAGTAAAGCCCTGCGGAGGAAATGCCGATACCAGCGAAGAGCCAAACAAGCGGCTTCTCCAAAGGTGGTTCAACGCCCAAGTCGAAGGCATCAGAGCCCTCGTTTTCCTGACTTTTTCGAGTCCGAAAATGCAACATGATGAGCATCACCACGGTTCCGGCGCACAGGATGCCGCCTTCCCATTTTTCCAGAGCGCCATCCCATGCAAAACCGGCGAATAGCAAGCTCGCAATCATCAAAACCGGCCAATCAGAACGGATGATGGAGCGGGTGACAACGAGCGGTTGCACCAGCGCTGCGATGCCCAAAATCAGGGCAATGTTGGCAATGTTGGACCCGATGACATTGCCGATGGCAATTCCAGGGTTTCCCTCCAAAGCGGCGCGCACCGATGCGATGACCTCCGGTGCGGAAGTGCCAATGGAGACAATGGTCAAGCCGACGATCACAGGAGGGATGGAGGCCCGAATGGCAAGACTCGATGCACAACGCACGAGCCAGTCGCCACTGATCACCAGTACGATGAGGCCCAAAATCAAGAGCAGTAAACTCATGCGATATCGTGTGGGTCTTTTGAAGGAGCAGGGTCAGTGGTCGTGCTCGCTTCTTTCTTCACTGAAGTCGACTTCTGAGGCTTTTTACTCATGGGATTGGCCGCATCGCGGACCTTATTGACTTCATTTCGAACGCCTTCCGTCCCACTGAGGATCTCCCTTTGGATCTCATCGGTGGCCTGCCGAAACTGCCGTACGGTTGAGCCCATGGTGCGAGCCATCGAGGGAATTCCCTTGGCGCCAAACAGCAGCAGGTAAATCAAAAAAATAAAAGCAATTTCGGTCGCCCCCATGGTGCAAATTTAGGTCAGGGATGCCAGGAATCTGTTGGTAGAATTCAAGCTTCAATGAGGAAGGATTCTCTGCATTGAGTCAAGGCGTCATGATGCAGCGAAGCGGATTGCCCTAATTTTGAGTGCACACATATTTTGAAACATGTTGAATGAAAGTCGAGTTTGGAAAATAGGATGCTTAGGTGTTTTGTTCTATCCAGGATTTTTCTTTGGACAATCTCCCTTGCCGCAACCTGTTTCGGAGGGATATTTTCAGCAAACGGTCGATCATGTTATCGAAGTAGAACTCGATGATGAACGGCATGAATTGAATGGAGAGATCACCACATCTTATGTGAACAACAGTCCCGATACCTTGGGTTTTCTTTGGATTCACTTGTGGCCCAACGCTTACGAAAGTGGGGAGTCGGCCCTGGCCAAACAAGAATTTCGAAATGGGAACCTATTCATGTTTTGGGCCATGCAGCGGGATTTGGGCGGCATTGATTCGTTGGCCTTCCAGATCAATGGCAACGCCGCATCATGGGATTTTCACCCAGAACATCGGGACATTGCCCGGCTAGAACTCCTTGAACCATTGCCTCCTGGGCAAGCGGTTCACTATACAACGCCGTTTCGTGTGCGCATTCCTTCAGGACGAATCAGCCGCCTTGGCCACATCGGAGAGTCTTATCAGATGACCCAATGGTACCCCAAGCCGGCGGTATATGATCGGGAAGGCTGGCATGAGATGCCGTACCTCAATCAAGGAGAGTTTTACTCGGAATACGGTTCGTTCGATGTGTCCATCACGTTGCCTTCGAATTATGTTGTTGGAGCAACGGGAGATCTCAATCCCAGCCAAGCGGACAATGCAGCGGAATTGACCTTTATGGACTCATTGGTGCTTCAGACCGAGCGAAGTTTGAATGAAGCGTTTTTTGAATCGGATTCCATTGCCGAGAAAAAAGATGAATTCCCACTTTCGTCCACACGCTTGAAGACCTTGCGATTCCAGCAACAAAACGTGCATGATTTTGCGTGGTTCGCTGACAAGCGGTGGATGGTATTGAAGGGATCCGTTGAACTGCCAAACAGCAAGCGCCAAGTCACCACGTGGGCCATGTTTACTCCGAATCAGGCGGAATATTGGAAGGAGTCGCTGGAATACATTGCAGATGGAACCTACGCCTACTCCCAATGGAATGGGGATTATCCGTACAACCACGTGACAGCCGTGGATGGAACGATCAGCGCAGGAGGAGGGATGGAGTATCCCAATGTGACGGTTATCGGCCGGGTGGGAAGTGACTTGAGCTTGGAAACGGTCATTGTTCATGAAGTCGGTCACAATTGGTTTTACGGAATCCTGGGGTCCAACGAGCGCACCCATGCGTGGATGGATGAAGGCATCAATTCCTTCAATGAAACCCGCTACTTCGTGGAGAAATATGGCGAGGATTTGGGGTTGGGCGGGTTGAAGAGCGAAATGACACCGCTCATGCAGAAATTGGATCTCAATCGCTATTCGTATCAAAGCCAAGATCAATTGGCCTATTTGCTCAGTGCGCGCATGCTCGGAGACCAACCGATGCAATGCCATTCGGATGACTTCACTTCGATCAACTACGGTACGATCGTCTACAAGAAATCAGCAGCGGCCTTTGAGTATCTGCGTCAAGCCATCGGAACCGAAGTTTTCGATGCTGGAATGCAGGCCTATTTCGAAGCGTGGAAGTTCAAACATCCCAGTCCACAGGATTTGCGGAACACGCTGGAACGAGCCGCGGATGCCGATCTCTCCTGGTTTTTTGAGGATGTCATCCAAACGACAGCGGTTACGGACTATGCCTTGACACGGCTACGCCGTACAAACGACGCCACGACATCGCAGTGGCAGGCGACGGTCAAGAATCGAGGTGACGTCCCGGGACCATTTTCGCTGTCGGGTCAGGTAGATGATACCACGTGGGTGGATTTGGGATGGCATGCGGGCGTATCGTCCGGTCAGGCAAGGGCGGTTGCTATCCCGGCCTCAGACGAGCAGGGAAGGCCGTTCAAGCAGATTCGTTTGGATGCGACCGAGTCCATGTTGGAATACGAGCGGCACAACAACAGCATGCGGACGCGGGGCCTTCTGCGCAAGGTGGAGCCGCTCTCCATTCGCATGCTCACACGACTGGATCGATCCGATCGGACCCAAGTCAATTGGTTGCCTGCTGTTGGATGGAATGCTCACGACGCCGCGACCCTTGGTGTTGTCTTGCACAATACGGTCTTACCGATGCGCGATTTTGAATGGATGGTGATGCCGATGTGGAGCACCGAACGGAA
>CALGEI010000200.1 GCA_937881575.1 uncultured Flavobacteriales bacterium
ACTTTCGTTTTATGATAGACAGCAATGCTCTGCACATATCTGTAGACTGCGTCGTTTTCGGCTATGACGATGACGGACTGAAGGTTCTATTGATTGATCAGCAGCTACCAGCGAAGGGGGCAGTAACACACATTCAATACCAACCGCAGTTGCCCGGAGATCTCATTCTCATCAACGAAGGTCTTTTGGAAGCAGCGAAACGTGTTTTGTTCGAGTTGACACAACTTGAAGGCATATACCTCAAACAATTCCATTCCTTTGGCGATCCCAGTCGAGTCAACGATGCGAAAGACCTCGCCTGGCTTCAATCCCTTCGAACCAATCCCGAACAACGCGTAATTACCGTGGCCTACTTTGGCTTGGTCAGTCTTCAAGATTATGCTCCCAAACCCGCTTCATTTGCGGGAAGTGTGAATTGGGTGGATTTAAACAACATTCCCGCGCTTGCCTTCGACCACAACGAAATTCTTTCTACTGGGTTTGACGCATTGCGGGAACAACTCGAAAGCCACCACATTAGCTTTGAGCTCCTTCCAAAAAAATTCACACTCAGTCAACTGCAGACATTGTATGAGTTGGTTTTGGATAAAAAGTTCGATAAACGCAATTTCCGCAAGAACGTAAAGCGAATGAGTCACGTCATCCCTCTGAATGAAAAACAAAAAGGAGTGATGCACAAGCCTGCTCAACTCTTTAGCTTCAACCCCAATGAAATATCGGAGTGACAGTGTGTCTGTTGCATCCTGGACTTCATCACAGGGTTAAACAGCGCGATTTAGTATCAACATGAATTCAATTCTGCGCTTTTTTTTTCTGGTATCGAGCTCCTTTTTTACGCTTTGCTGTGGCTCGAACGCATTCAGCCAGGGCTATATTACTCACCCTTCTGATGGCGTGCCCTTTGTCCAAAATGACTTGCCATCTATTCATATAGAATGCGGCGATGCCTTGGAATGGATGTACGAGGAGGCCAATTGGTACTCCAACATCGAACATCCCGCCTCCTTTGTCTTTGAGTCCAACGGCACAGTCGATTCCTTACAAAATGTAGGGTTCCGATTGCGAGGAAACACATCCAGAGCAGCGGACAAGAAATCATTCAAGATCTCGTTCAACACCTTCACGCAGGGTGGTTCCTGGGAAGGTCTAGAGAAATTGAATCTCAATGGAGAACACAATGACCCGAGCATCTTGAGAGCACGCCTTATTTGGGAAGGCATGCGTGAAGAGGGGCTGCCGGTCTCTCGCAGCAATCATGTGAATCTCTTTATCAATGGCACCTATCATGGGCTCTATTTGAACCTAGAACACATCGATGAAGAGTGGTTGCAACAGCGTTTTGAATTGGATCACGGAAACTTATGGAAATGCACGTACCCGGCCAACCTTGATTACGAGGGACCCAATGGCGATGACTACAAATTCACCCCCAATTGGAGCAACGACCGCGTATACGACTTGAAGACCAATGCAGCCGAAGACAATTACGACGCTTTGGCCCGATTCATCAACGTCTTGAACAACGAACCGCTGGCCTCACTCCCTTGCGCGCTCGAGGATGTCTTTGATGTGCAAGGGTATCTCAAAACGGCAGCCGCTGAGATTCTTTGCGGGCACTGGGACAATTACATCGGCAACCAAAACAACTTCTATCTCTACCAACGTCCAGAAGACCAACGCATCGTGTACATCCCATACGATGCCGACAATTCTTTGGGGATACAATGGTTTGGTGAGTGGACCAATCAAGATCCTTACAATTGGACAACCGCTTCGGACCGCCCCCTTTATACGCGATTGATGGATGTGCCTGAATACCGCATGGCCTTTACGTATTATATGCGTCAGCAAATGGAAAACACCTTTGCTCTCGATTGGCTGGAAGGACGTGGCGAAGTGCTTCAGTCCATCATTGGTAATGCCGTGGCAGACGACTCATTCTATACCGCCGATTATGGTTTTAATACCGCTGATTTTGAGGAGGCGTTGACAGAAAGTTGGGGTGGTCACGTGGCATGGGGCATTGTACCTTTCATGGAAAGCCGGCAGTTTTGGGCCGACATTCAATTGGACGAGATGTTGAATTGGGCACCACTCCCCCTCTTGGCTTGGGCTCAGAGTCCCATGCTTCAGGACACTCTCATCGTAAGAGCTTGGACCGCCTTGACAGATTTCAACACAGAATCTACGTTGCACGCTGAAGTTCAAATGCCTTCCGCTGAGCTCATTGCGTATCCAATGAGCTCCTTGGCATCCAATTCCTTCGGAACGCAATGGGAAGTCCGAATTCCGATGAACGCGAGTGCCTCAGCCCAGTGGTCCGTTCTGGCCGAGTCTGAAGCGAATACCGTGCAGTCTCCTTGTGAACCGAGACTCGCATGGAATGATCCGCTCGGCAACGGATTGGTGATCAATGAAGTCATGCCCCTCAACAACAGTTTCTTGCAAGACGAATTCGGAGGTCACGCCGATTGGTTGGAATTGTACAACAATGGACCGGGAGCCATCAATCTCAGCTACCATCACCTCACCAATCGCATCGATTGGCCCGATCGCTGGTCACTTCCAAATGTCACTTTGGACCCGGGACAACATCTCGTGATCTACTGCGACGATGACCCAGAAGAAGGCCCACTTCACGCGCCCTTTCACTTGGATTCAGAGGAGGGGGATGTTTTCATCACCACCTTCGACAACGGAGCATGGAGGCTCATTGACAACGCACACTGGAACAACGCCGCGCCCAATGCTAGTTGGGGCAGGACCACTGACGGTGCGGTGTCTTGGGTGTGGTTTTTCCCAACGACCGAAACACCACCAACGCCTCTTTCTCCGAATGGAGCGTCATCCAATGTCATTGCGAACGTTCAGGCTAAACCGCTCTTCTGGCAACCCATCAACCCGCGTGCTCAAGGGCAGTCTCTTCCACTTCCGGGCTCGAGTCCTTGGCAATTGTTTCAGACCAACGGAGCACTTGTCGCAACCGGCCATTCTGACATGGTGCCCGGGGCAGTCTTGACACAAGGAACCTTTATCTTACGTCGACAACTGACGACTGCCTCCAGCCCACAATCTCACATTCTTCTTGTCCAATGAGCATGACATCCAGCCTTTCATCGTTTAGTCAGCCACTTCCCATAGAACAGCGATTCAGTTCCAATTCATTCGTTCAAAGCGCGTGCATGCTGATGGCATTGCTGTTCACACATTCAGGATTGGCACAAGTGGTCTGGACCGAACCCGCATTCCCAACAGCCGAGGATTTGGTGACGCTCTACTACAACAGCTCTTTGGGCAATGGTGAATTGGAAGGCGTGATTCCCATTTACATTCACACCGGCGTGATCACCAGCGAAAGTTCTGGGCCCAGCGATTGGCAATATGTTCAAACAGACTGGGGCGTAGGAGATCCCGACTATGTCTTAACACCTGAAGGCAGTGGAACCCATTCATTTGACTTCAACGGCCTGACCTTATCCGCCTATTATGGCATTGCTGATGGCGTTGCCATTGAAAACTTGGCCATGGTGTTTCGGAATGCATCAGGAAATCTCGTTGGACGCAACGCCGATGGATCTGATATTTTCTACGAAGTCAGCACCGGCGCCTTTTCGGCATCCATTCAATCTCCTGAGCTCGGCTACGCCGTGATGGACGTTGGAGAATCGCTCCAATTGGCGGGACAAACATCAGAGGCAAGTGAAATGGAATGGCTCGTCAACGGACAAAGTGTTTCCACGGGATCCGGAACGACATTGAACTACGCATTCGAAGCGACGGAAGCGGGACAGTATGACGTGGTCTTTTCTGCCAACAACGGCAATCTTGAAGCGATGGATACAGCGACCATCACTGTGTTGCCCGACTCACCAACGACAGCTTGGCCTCCTGTTGACTCGCAGGACGGCATCACCTACCTCAGTGACACCAGTGTTCGGTTGCAACTGTACGCGCCTTCAAAGGAACATGTATTTGTTGTGGGAGACTTCAATGATTGGGAACTTAGTTTTGAATATCTCATGACGCCAACGCCTGATTTATCACGCTACTGGATTGAATTGGAAGGCTTGGTCCCAGGGCAGGAATACCGCTTTCACTACCACATCATGCCCGATGATCTGCGCGTAGCGGATGCCTATTCTGAGCTTGTATTGGATCCTTGGAATGACGGATGGATTTCGGATGACACTTTTCCTAACCTGCTGCCCTTTCCCAATATGCTGACAGCCAATAAGCCCGTCTCCGTATTGCAAACTGCTCAGGCTGAGTTCATCTGGAGTGATGACACCTTCGAACGGCCTGAGGACGATCAATTGATTGTCTACGAATTGCTCGTTCGAGACTTCACGGAGGAGCGCAATTTCCAAACCATCTTGGACACATTGGATTATTTGGATCGATTGGGCATCAATGCCATCGAATTCATGCCCGTCAACGAATTCAATGGCAATGACAGCTGGGGGTATAATCCGACCTTCTTCTTGGCATTGGACAAAGCGTATGGCACCAAGAATGCCTTCAAAACGCTGATCGACGCTTGTCATGAGCGCGGCATTGCGGTCATCATGGATGTCGTCTTAAACCATGCAGACACGCCCAACCCCTTCCTGGACATGTATTGGAACAACACGCTCAATCAACCTGCAGCCAACAACCCTTGGTTCAATGAAGTCGCGCCTACTTCCGAATCGTGGTTCTATGATTGGAATCATGAGAGCGGAGCCACAGTGGCCTTCATGAAACGCGCCTTGTCCTATTGGGTGGAAGAATACCACGTCGATGGATACCGTTTGGATTTTTCAAAGGGCATGACCCAAACCCCTGGTTCAGGCAATGGATATGACCAAAGCCGCATCGACATCCTCAACAACTACGCGAACCATTTGTGGGAGGGTGACCCGGGGATTTATATGATTCTGGAACACTGGACTGATGGCAGTGAGTTGCAAGCTTTGGTGGCAGATGGCTTTATGGTCTGGGCCAACACGGCCCACGAATACGCGGAAGCCCAAATGGGATATGGCTCCAATTTCAATTGGGCCAGCTACCAAAGCCAAGGCATGGTGGCTCCCAAAGTTGTCTCTTACCCCGAGAGCCACGATGAAGAACGTCTGATGTACAAAGCCCTTGCGTTTGGCAGCGGAGACGGGGATTATCAAGTGACTACTTTGAATACGGCTTTGGCTCGAATGGAAGCGGTCCAATGCTTCCACATCCCCCTGCCTGGACCAAAAATGTTGTGGCAATTTGAAGAACTCGGATATGACTACAGCATCAATACCTGCAGCGACGGTGTCACGGTGGATGAAAATTGTCGGCTTGCCCCAAAACCCGTTCGCTGGGATTACCGGGACAATCCCAACCGGTATCGAATTCACGAAGTCATCGCTGGATTGGCGCACCTCAAAACAACCTATCCAGATCCCTTCACCTCCACCAATTACAACTTTGATGTCAGTGGCTATGGAAAGCGCCTTCATCTCAATGGTGAGAATCTGAATGCGGTCATTGTCGCCAACTTCCGGGTCACACCATTGAGCATGATTCCGGGATTTCAACATACAGGAACTTGGTACGACTACTTCACTGGCGAACTCTTAGAAGTCTCCGATGTCAATGCCTTCATGGATTTTGCCCCCGGTGAATACCACGTCTTTTTGGATGCCAACATTGCAGCCCCAAATTCCACAGGTGTTTCAATCGCGCGCAATCCTGCGCTTCAATTCGAAGTGCATCCCAACCCGGCTTCTCAGCAACTCTATGGGGTCATTCAATTGCCCAGCATGCAACCCTGCACTGTGCGCGTGCTCGACACCATGGGCCAGTTGATTTCGACGAAAACGATTCAACCTTGGCACATTGGAACCCATGAGTTCTCGTTTGATGTGGTCCATTGGTCTTCGGGAATTTACTACATTCAATGCCTACAAAATGGGTTTTTAACTACCCGCAAGGTGATTGTTCATTGATACCCGACGATTCTTGCCTTGTATCGATTCTGGAATCCATAAGTTTGTCCTGAAAACCACACCTGATGCGTCTCAAACCTATTCTCTTTCTGCTTGCAATCAGCAGTTTAGCCAGTGGCTTCGGTCAAACTCTGAGCGGAACGATTGTCGACATCAAGGGCAACCCTCTGCCCTCGGCTTCCGTTATCGTCGACGGTACCGATGGTCAGTTTGCCGGAATGGACGGTAGTTTCTCCTTGGAATTATCTCCAGGGGATCACCAAATCACATTCTCATTCATTGGGTATTTGACCAAAAAGCGTTCCGTTGTAATCGCCAATGAACCCATTGCTTGGACCATCACACTGGAGGAAGATGCGGTCATGATTGACGATGTCGTGGTCGTGGGCTACGGCGTCCAACGAAAGAAAGAGGTCACCGGCTCCATTGTCCAAGTATCAGCCAAACAAATCACCGGAATCCAAACGCCTTCTTTTGAAGCTGCATTGCAAGGACAAGCAGCAGGCGTTCAAGTCAGTCAGTCTTCTGGCGTTGCCGGAGCTCCATCACTCATTCGCGTTCGTGGCGTCGCTTCTGTTTCTGCCGCCGGAGACCCCTTGTATGTCATTGACGGCATTCCAATTACACAAGAATACTTTTTACGCGGCAATTCGGGAGCTTTCAATAACAATCCGCTCGCCTCCATCAACCCCAACGACATTGAATCGGTTGAGATTTTAAAAGATGCCGCTGCCACTGGAATTTACGGTTCGCGCGGGGCAAATGGCGTTATCCTGATCACGACGAAGCGAGGCAAGAAAGGAACCACGTTTGAATTCAGCACGCGTGCCGGTTTCGGAACACCCGCGACTCGTCCCAACATGATGGATACGGAGTCCTACCTCACCTTGCGCCAAGAGGCCTGGGAAAATGACGGCGGAACAGGCTATGTCTGGCTCCCCAACATGACATCCGCCTCGGATGATCCGACCACGCGACAGCAAGCCTATTTGCAAGCCATGCAGACCAACACCAATTGGGTCGATGAAACCACCGGTATGGGAACAAAAGGCAATGTCAATTTTGGCGTTCGCCACGGCGGTGATCGCTACAACTTGTATGCTGGCGTTTCACAAGACAACAATGGAAGTTATTTGTTGGGCAACAGCTACAACCGTTCAAGTGCACGATTCAATGTGGATTGGACCCCGAAGTCTTGGGCGAAGGTGATTCTCAGTTCTTCTCTGAGCCGAGGACAAAACAACCGCATCGATGCCGCTTGGTCTGGCGGACTCGGCGACGCCATGTCCAATGCCCTTCCTTATTATCCTGTTCGGTATGAAGAAGACCAGGTGGATGCCAATGGCAACGTGGTCAATGAAGTCGGAGAATATTTCTTGTGGTTTGACGAGTGGGGTGGAACAAAAAATCCCGTGGCTGTGAGGGAACTGAAACAATGGAAAAACACAGAAGATCGCTCCATCAACAATGCGCAATTGATCCTGACGCCATTGAAAGATTTACACGTCAAGCTATCGGGTGGTTTTGATTACCTCCACTTGAAAGAAGACATCTTCAATCCCGGAGCCCTTTCGATCACTACAGACTTGGGAAGCGCGAATCGCAATGCGAATTATGTCTTGAATTGGAACTACAGCGCAACGGCAGATTACCGCCTCGAATTGGATGATACGCAAACATTCAATTTCTTAATTGGAAGCGAATTCCAGCGAACGGACAATTACGGATACGGTTTGTATTACGGTCAGGTCGACAGCCCCATCTTTGAGAACGACTCACTCGCCGAAGATGCCGCCAACGTCAATCGAACGGTCAACCTGCCTTCCCAACATAGCTTCTTATCCTATTTCGGTCGAGTGAACTACGCTCTGAAAGACCGGTACTTCTTCCAAGCCACCGCACGTGTTGATGGCAGCTCACGATTTGGACGCGAAAGCCGGTATGGCTTCTTCCCTTCGCTTTCTGCGGGCTGGATCATCTCAGACGAATCGTGGTACACCTCTGAGAAGATCAACTTCTTGAAATTCCGCACAAGCATCGGATTTACAGGCAATGCAGCCTTGCCCGATTACGCTCGATTCGGCACGTATTCCCCGGCCAACAACGGCAATACGTATGCTGGAGACTCCATCCTCTACCCCATCCAGCCGGAGAATCCGTTCTTGCGTTGGGAAACATCTCGCACCATTGATGCGAGCCTGGAGATGGGTTTGTGGCAAGATCGTATCACGCTCGAATTGGCTGGATACCACAAGTATTCTACAGATGTCCTCATGAATGTGAGTACACCGGCGAGCACGGGCTTCACGAATTTTTGGGACAACGTAGGAACGATTTTAAATCGAGGCGTAGAGTTTTCCGTGAAATCACGAAACCTCACAGGCGCATTCGAGTGGAACACTGATTTGAACGTAGCTCGGAATTACAATGAGTTGATGGACATCGGAGATTACACACCCGATGCCGTTAGTGGAGGAACCAATGACTCCCGCGTCATCGTCGGACGTCCAGTGGGCAGTTTCTACCTGGTTGAGCACAGCCATGTCGACCCTGAAACCGGCCTTCCTGTTTATCTTGATTTGGACGGGAATGAAACGTTCGAATACAGCAATGACATTCGAAAGTATGTTGGAGATGGATTGCCCGATATCATTGGCGGGATGAACAACACCTTCCGTTACAAAAACTGGGACTTCAGTGCTTTGGCCACCTTTAGTTTTGGCGCTAAGATTTTTGACTCCTCAGCGAAGAGGCAACTTGGCGTGGTCACCGGCTGGAACATGCGAGAGGAAAAACTTGATCGCTGGAGACAACCGGGCGACGAGGCCACCTATCCTCGACTCACTTTGGACGAAACCACTTACAGTCTGCCTTCGGGCTTCCCTTGGTGGAACACCAGTTTGTTCATCTTCGATGCCTCTTACATCCGATTGCGCAATGTGACACTTGGTTTCAATGTTCCCCTACCGGCAGGTTCTAACATGTCCGGTTGCCGCATCGCTCTGAATGCGACCAACGTGTTCACTCTCACCAATTTCCCAGGGTTGGACCCTGAGGTTGTTCGCGACTTCGAAAATGCCCAAGACCGGAACATGAGTCCCAACGTCACCTATTTGACACCGCCGCAAGAGCGCGCCATCACCTTGTCCATTTCCACCAATTTCTAAAGCCAGTCCATCATGACAATGAAACACTTTCTTTTGATCGCGGGCCTGGCAATGACCGCTGTATCCTGTGATCGCTTGCTCGAATTCGAACCTGGTGATGTAATCCTGGCCGAAGATGCCATTCAAGATGCCGACGATCTGCAACGACTCCTCGTGAGCACGTACGATGTACTTGCCAATCTCTATGGTGGCCGGGTTCAAATCATCAATGAATTGCGTGGCCCAAATTTTGGCGCACCCGATAACAGCTTGGATTTTACCGCCGTTTACAACCGGGAAACCACGTTTTTCACCGGAATCAACGGAGGAGCTTACACGGATTTCTATTATGCCATTTACCGTTCCAATGTCGTCATTGAAAACTTCCAGTTTGTGTCGGATTTGGATGCTGATGAACAACTGCGTTTGGAGGCCGAGGCTCGATTTGTCCGAGCCATTTGTCATTGGGGTGCTGTGAAGTTGTATGCTCGACCTTATGGATACACGGCTGACAACAGTCACGCTGGAGTCCCCTTGCGCTTGGAATCAAGTCAGGACCCTTTACCCCGCGCTGCGGTCGGCGACGTCTACGCTGCCATCGTGGACGACTTGAACTACGCTTTGCTTCACCTGCCTGCTACCAATGGAGTGTACGCTACACAGCACGCAGCTCGAGCTTATTTGGCTCAAGTTCATTTTTTAATGGGTGATTACGCAGAAGCTGCAGCGCTTGCTTCCAATATCATTGCATCGGGTGAGTTCAGCCTGGATCAAGACTTGGACCGATTTGAAACCGATCTCATCAACAGCGAAACCATCTTTGGCATCGTGAGTCAGCCCAATGACTTCCGCAGCTCTTGGTTCCGAGACAATCTGCGATCTGACAACACCAGCTCGCCACAATTGGCCTTCAGTGAGGACTTCGCCTTTTTCATGAGTCTTTCGGGAGCCGGCGATGCGAGATCACAATGGTATACCCCGGGTGTTCGAGCACTATGCAATCGCTTCAACAACAAGGAATACTTCAACATTCCGTTGGCCCATTTGACCCTGATGCATCTTATTCGTGCCGAAGCATTGGCTGAAACGGGCTCGGACTTAGAAACCGCTATCGGCGATATCAATGCCATTCGTGACCGCGCATATGGAGCGGGCAATTTCCCGCTTTCCCTCACTTCAACTGCTGAAGAAGTTCGGGATGCCGCTCGGGATGAATATCGAAAGGAAACCGCTGGAGAAGGTCACTGGACCGATCAGCTTTTGCGTCGCGGGGCCATGGGTGAATCCATTGTTATTCGGAATGCCCCGTGGGATTGTCCCGGAATGTCCTTGCAATTTTCGAATTCTGAAAACACGGTGGACGGGTTTGTGCTCAATGAAGAAGGCGGCTGTCTATAAACTGAAACCATGATCAATCAATCCACACACTTCACCGCATTTACAAGCCTCTTGTTTAGCGCCATTCTCCTCACAACATTCCATTCCTGCAAACCAGAAACGGAGGGTGAGTTGGGCGAGCCCTTTGACAAGGTAGAAGGCATGATTGGGACGTGGGAGCTTCAGGCTTTCACACAGCAAGACCTGAACAGCCCCATCAAAGAGACCCGCGACCTCAGCGACTTTTACTTGGATGGTCTCGCGACTCCGCTGCAAATCACATTCGATGCCAACCGGGATTATTCCGTGGCCATTGAATTGGGGAAAAATTACTTCGGCGAAGGAGGAACCTGGGGATTTGATGATGATTTGTATCCGAGTTTCCTACAGCTTTACACAGCCATAGATACGTTGCAATACAATTTGGGAGGCATGGTGCGAATCTTTGATCAATCCATGCGGATTGAATACCGTCGGGATTGCAACACCGCACCCACCAACATTTACACGTTCGAATTCAACCGGATCAATTGAGTCTCATGAAGAAGCTACTTTCCGTTCTTTTGGCCCTCGCGCCTTTTTTATTGGTGCACGCACAAAAGGCTTATGTGTTGCCGTCTCCTACGGACGCCAACTCTGAAATGACCCTTTTCATCGACATGAATCAAAGCGAGGACGGCATCCAAGGCAATGGGCTATCGGGCATTCTGGACGCCTTTCCCGATACCACTTTGTATTTGTGGACCTGGGACCCCGGGAGTCCTGCCGCAGGAAACGGAGACTGGGACAATTCTGCGGATCATCAGGCCCTCACGAAAGTGGGACCGAAATTGTATTCCATGACGTTTGTCCCGACCGAATATTACGGCGTCGATGGCCCCACGCTGTTTGCCCGTGGTATCTCCTGCTTGGCCAAATTAAAAAGTGGCGCGGCGTTAGAAGGGTTTGCCTTTGAAGCTAAATCCGAAGACATGCACGTGGACATCGTTCCCGAATTGTGCAATGGTCGCATCTGTATTTTTCCTGAATTGCGCGAACGTGACGATTACCTGACCTTGACATACAACAACGAGAAAGAATTGCAGTATGAGGGCCTGCAGGGAATGGGAGAGAATGAATGTTACATCTATTTACTGGGGAAAGTCGATTTGTTTACCGACTACGAATATGTGCCTTTGTCAGAAGTGACCTCCACGCCCGAATTGAAATTAAGCTTCATCGGAGAAGGCAAGTTTCGCACAACGATGATTCCTGAGGATTTGTTTGCCTCTGTCTTGGGAGAGGATGAGACCTTGAGTGAAATTTACTTTTACATTGTTCGTGACGGCTTCACATATCCTCCGGGACCACCTCCCTACCAGGTCATCTCGTTTCTAGATTGCGAATGAAACAGCTCTCGTCTTCGCTGCTTATTTGGTGCTTTTTCTTGTGCTTTTTCAGCGCTTGCGATGTTGCGAGTGAAGGCTATCGCTTGGACCGCCCTTTCTTGCCCATTCAGCTGAAGTCAGATTCAACCTCAGTTGTATTGGATGATTTCTTGGGCCAAACAGAGACGATTGATTCCGTGTTTTATGGGGGAGCCTCCTTGCCCATCCTTCCTCTGGAAAATTCAATCAATGGACGGGTCATTCTCAAGGGACAACCTTACGGCGGCTTGGGGATTTTAACCATTTGGTCTTCTGGAAATCACTGGGAGATTCCCGTTTTTCCTTCTGAATCGGAACGTCTCACTTTCCGCCTTGCTGGCTTTGAAAATGCCAAATCTATTTTTCTCAAAGGCGCCATGAATGGCTGGAGTTCCACTGCAACGCCACTCAGCTTTGACGGCGCTCGTTGGACATGTCCGCTTACGTTGCCACGCGGAAAGCACGCTTACCAGCTCATCATCGATGGACTAGAGCAACCAGACCCCACCAATCCCAATCGCATCCCCAATGGATTTGGAGCATTCAATTCGATTCTGCAGGTTGGTGACGACCTGAGCGACTTGCCCATTTCCGTTCAGAAACGGGGTTCCAAAGACCGAACAACTCGGTTTGTTTTAACCACCGTTCCTGGTGCACTCGTCACCGGTTTTTGGGACTCCAAAGCATTTGCATATCAACGAGCCGATTCTATCGGCCACATCTCGATTGGCATTCCTGCCATTGCTTTCGGAAAAGCACGCTCACACATTCAATTTTGGGCACACACGGACAATCAACGAAGCCAAGAGGTACTCATTCCATTGCAATATGGCGCCCCGATCCTGAATGCAGAAGACCTGACCCGCGATGATCAACACGCCATGGTGATGTACTTCTTGATGGTAGATCGATTCGCCAATGGCAATGCAGGCAATGATGAGCTCACCGACGATCCCGGCATCCATCCGCGTGCGCAATACCATGGAGGTGATTTTGCTGGAATCCAATCTCACCTCGATTATCTTGACTCCTTGGGCACCAACACCGTATGGGTCTCTCCCATTACTCCAAATCCGCAGGACGCATGGGGGTTTTGGACTGACCCCAGCACTGATTTAACCAGTAAATTCAGCGCGTACCATGGCTATTGGCCGATTCAATCCAGCGGAACCGATGCGCGTTTTGGCAGCATGGCAGAATTCAACGCGCTCGTCGATGACATCCATGCTCATGACATGAATATTCTCGTGGATTACGTGGCCAACCACGTGCACCAGGATCACCCCGTTTACGAACAACACCCCGATTGGGTCACTTCATTGTATTTACCAGACGGCACCATGAACACCCAGCTATGGGACGACCAGCGCCTTACAACTTGGTTTGACACCTTCATGCCCACGTTGGATTTGGAGCGACCAGAAGTCGTGGGCATGATGACTGACAGCGCCATGTGGTGGTTGCAAAATTCGAACATTGACGGATTTCGACACGATGCAACCAAGCACATCCCTGAAATTTTCTGGCGCGAACTGACCGCTAAGATGAAAAAACACGGGTCTGACGGTGCCCACACTCCTTTGTTTCAAATTGGAGAAACCTACGGAAGCCCCGAACTTATTTCCCAATATGTCTCCACAGGCATGTTGGATGCCCAATTCGATTTCAACCTGTATGACGCTTTGGTGGCATCCTTGTCCAATCCACAAGGATCACTAGAGGATTTAATGGACGTCGCCAATCAAAGCTTGCACGTATATGGTGCACACCACTTGATGGGCAACATCACCGGCAATCAAGACAGGCCACGATTCACTTCACTCGCAGATGGTTCTTTGATCCCTGGTGAAGACACCAAATTGGCGGGGTGGACGCGGGATATTCAACATCAAGGTGCCGAAGGCTTCAAACGCATGGGTTACCTCATGGCATTTTTGATGGCCGCCCCGGGAATTCCCTGCATCTATTATGGAGATGAAATCTCAGATGTAGGAGGCAATGATCCCGACAACCGTCGAATGATGCGATTTGAAGGGTGGAATGACGCCGAAGCGGCTTCTTGGAAAAACACCTCAGATTGGATCCACCTTCGTCGCAGTCGCATGAGTTTGCTCTACGGTCAAACTACCTATTCAGAGAACACGCCCGGGGTCTTGGAAATTCGGCGACATTATCTTGGTGAAGAAACCGTTGTGGTCATTAACACAACGAATGAATCCGCCAACATTCCGCATGAAATCAAAGAAGCTCAAATGCTCATCGGACAGGCCGACGTCCATTTGAATTTTGTGGAAATCCCAGCGCATACCACGGCTGCCTTCGGCTCTCCATTCTAATCCATTTCAATCTTCGATTTCCTCTTCGTCCAGGATATAACGGTCACGTAGCACCCACTCTCCGCTCCCGTCGTTGATGAAACGATTCAGGCGAAGTTCTCCCGGGAATCTTTGGATCCTATATTCTATGAGCACGGCACGACCGTTCTCACTGCCTCCTCGACTCAGCACGACTTGCCGTCCATTCGCATTCACAAACCAAGAAAATTTTGTAGGCTTATTGTCCTCCAACGTGGTCATCTGCACCTGCCCGGCCTGATCATCCCAGCTCCACATTTCGACCCGTTCTCGTATCCCCTGCTCCGTAGATGTGGCAAACTGAAGCACAAAACCATCTTCATCGCCATTGCGAAGACCATCGAGTCGGACGTCACTCTTCGTTTTCGACTCACCATCCATGACCTCCAATCTTCCAACATAAGTCCCCTCGAGCGCAAACATCCAATCCGGAGTTTGCCCGGTGACATCAGATAACACACCACATCCTACTACCAGCATAAAAACTGAATAACGCACATTGAATAGCCTCATGTCAACTGTTTTTGTTCTAACAAAGAAAGCGTCATTACCTTCGCTTCATGCTGAAGAAATTGAATTTTGTTCTCTTTGCCTTGGTGGTATCCTTCACTGCCCTCGCACAACCTACTTGGGAGGTTGGAACAACAACCCTCACAGAGTATAACTTGGTTACAGGAGTACAGATCCCGTGGGAAATCCTTTGGGGTCCTGACAACCACCTTTGGATGACCTCTCGAAAAGGAGAAGTGCTTCGCATCGATCCCGCATCCGGCAACTATACCGTAGTCTTGGAAAAGACCGTCATGAATGGCGGCAATGGAGAACCGGGCATGTTGGGCATGGCCATGCACCCCGATTGGGACACCACGCCCTTGGTATACGTTGTGTATTGCACTGGCAACGGAGGCAGTGGCATCGAGCATTTGAGCTCCTTTGAATGGGACGGAAATGCCTTGGTCAATGAAGAAGAAATCCTCAACATACAAGCTGGAGGGATTCACAATGGAAGTCGGCTTCTCATATTGCCTGACAACACCTTGTTGATGACCACAGGTGATGTGGGCTCGTCTTCGAATTCTCAGAATATCAATTCTTTGCAAGGCAAAACGTTGCGGATGAATCTGGACGGATCGGTACCGGACGACAATCCTTTTCCCAACTCATTGGTTTACACTTTTGGAAATCGAAACAGTCAGGGCTTGACCCTCGGTTCAAACGGCATCATCTACAGCTCAGAACACGGACAGAATTCCAACGATGAATTCAACATTGTCACTGCTGGCGGCAATTATGGATGGCCGAACGTCGAAGGGTTTTGCAACACCAACGCAGAACAAACTTTTTGTGCGGAGAATGACGTTGTGGAGCCCTTAGAAGCATGGTCTCCCTGCATCGCCGTAAACGGTATAGAATTTTACAACCATGAAGCCATCCCCGAATGGCAGAACAGTGTTCTGATGTCTGTATTGGGTGGATTAGGCGGGCAGTACGAACGCCTCAGTGTGTTACACCTCAGTGAAGATGGGTTGAGTGTGACCAGTGAGGATCAGTATTTCTCTAGCTTCAATCAGCGCGTGCGCGATGTCGCAGTGAATCCGAACACCGGGTCAGTGTATGTTGCCCTCAACGGGACATCGTATCCTGGCAGCGGACCCAACATCATCAAAGAATTTAGGAACGACGCTTACGGAACGGGCATTGCAGACTCTCCTTCATCCGAATTCGAATTGGGGCTGTTTCCGAACCCGGCGTCCGAAATACTCAACCTCTCTCTGCCATCGGGCACGATGGGAACGTATCAAATCACAGGATACAATGGACAGCGAATGTTAGAAGGCAATCTCCAAGGATCCTTGCTTCGTGTGCCTCTCACCAACTGGTCTGATGGCTCTTATTTCATCCAGATTCAACATCAGGGTGGCGTCATTACACGAACTTTTCAAGTTCAGCGTTAACACAACTGCTTAAATACGTGCGGGATATGAGGTGGAGAGATGCTTTTATCGTTGGTGTAGCTTTTTTTGTTTCAATTCAATTGACGGGTCAAGAGTCGCGTGTTCAGCTCGATACGCTGCACATGGCATCGGCTGTTGTTCAGGCATTGCGGATTCCCACGCCTGTTCAAAGAACTCCCGGTGCTTTGGTCGTTTTGGGTGCGGACCAACTTCAAAATGGTGCATCACCCGACATTGAGGACGCGATCAATTCGATTCCTGGTGTCAAAATGGAAACCCGAGGAATCGGTGGGTCGCGCCGAATTCAAATGAGGAGCAGCGGACTGCGTTCTCCTTTTGCCGTGCGCAATCTGCACCTGTTGTGCAATGGTTTTGTTTTGACTGGAGCAGGAGGAACTTCTCCTGTAGAATTATGGAACCCTCAATTTTTGCATCGCCTAGAGGTTCTTTTGGGACCCACAGGAGCCATTTTTGGCGGTGGTTATGGAGGAGCCCTTGTCGCGACCTCACTGACCCCATTTGATGGGCTCAACACCGGAACTTCCCTTCAGCTCTTGAGTCGTGTGAATACCACTGGAGGCTCCACGGACGAATCACCCCGTCTGGCCTCTGAAACAGGGATTTCCATCATGGGAAGAAAAGCCACGAGCGATTGGTCTTTACAGAGCACATGGACTGAAAACCCAGGATACCGTGATCAAGAGAGCAATCAAAAAAGAAACCTCGAGCTTCATCGACGTTGGAAGCCGCAACCCAACGTACTGCATCACATGTGGTCAGGCTTGTTCCAAGCCTCCTGGGACTTGCCCGGTTCGCTCACTGCAGAGCAAGCCGAATCAAACCCATCGAATGCTCCAGGCCGCGCATATGACGCGCGCGTGGAACGGGAGCGCTATTGGTTGGCCTGGAGCCGAACAGCTACAAATGCCAATGCGAAGAATGGTCTGTGGGCCTTTGGTCAAGCGAGCAATAAGTACAATCCTTTCGGCACATCCCCCTTTTACCAAGGACTCAAAGAAGAGCAAGAGATCAACGGTTCAGTCCGCTGGTGGCGTGGGGAAACGAGAGCGCTCAACACCAACACCACCTTGACATGGGACCAGTCAGCCATTGGTCGCTTCGAACAGGTACATATTGACGAAGACGACCTCCTTGCACCAGGAGACAACCCACGTTACTCTCTAGAATCTACGAGTCAAGCAGCGTGGGTTGGATCGGGCATCCGGCTGGAAGCAACCGACACCTGGATTTTTGATATGCAATGGGGCGTGGAATGGCTGACGCGCAACACAAGTGGTTTGTTCGACCAGCAAGCTCCGACAATGGCTGCTTATGAAGAATTGTACAATCAATTGAATTGGGCCCCTAGAATCAGCTTGGCCCACTCCTTTAATTCGAATCAACACGTCGCCATTCAATACGCTGAAGGCTCAAGCCATCCCAACACTTTTGAACTCGTTGATCCAGAGACCAATTCCTTTGCTGACCTCAATTCAGAACTTGCCCAGACTTGGGAATTGAGTTGGAAAGGATCCCATGTTGCGCCGGAGATGAACGTACAATGGGCGTTCAACGCATACCATCAGACGATACAAGATGCCATTGCAACCGTGGAAGGTGAGAATGACGGATTGTATCTCGCCAACGTGGAGGGGCTTCGGATGAAGGGACTTGAAGGCAGCATCCGAACGCACTGCATCCTTGCATCCGGAAAATCATTGGAATTCGAAGTTCACGGGAATATCAATCGCCATCAATTTGATCGTGTCATGGAGCAACTGCCCGGCACCCCCCTTCATACTGCAGGAGCCTCTTTGACGTATCGCAACCGGATCCTTCAACTAAAATGGAACCATCTCTGGAATGATCGAACCGCTCTAAACGACCAAGCCACAGCATGGGCTCCTGCATACCATCGGTCGGATTTGGCGCTTTCCGTATCAAAAGGCCAAAGCCTTTGGCGCCTTGGACTGCGCAACGCTTTCGACGCTCAGTATTCAAACTGGCTACAAATCAACGCCTTTGGAGGTAAATACTTCAATCCCGCGCCAGGACGGACGGTTTGGGCATCTTGGGTTTATCGCATCAATCGATGATGATGATCTCCGTGCGACGATTCGCCGCACGCCCCGATTCAGAAGCATTCGAAGCGACCGGTTCATCCGCGCCCATGCCTTGGGTCTCCATGCGCCAAGTTTCAATTCCATTTTGTTCCAGGTAACTTGCGACGCTTTTCGCTCG
>CALGEI010000201.1 GCA_937881575.1 uncultured Flavobacteriales bacterium
GTCGCTCGACGCAGATCATTGAAGTAATCCGTGTACTCACCGACATACTCTTGTTGCTTGTCTTTCTTCACGAACTTGGACGAATATTTGAGGGCATCCTTCAAGCCGTTCGGGTATTTTTCTAACAGTTCAGCATCGCTGGATTCGGATATCTTAAAAAATGCCATGGACATGAAAACATAAGGGACGGGCTCTTTCGAAGTCTTATCGTCTTCCGTATAGCGAATGGCCTTGTAAAGGACTTTTTCAAACTTCCCGTCCACCATCCACATCAACAATTCATCAAAGTCTTCCTGTGGAATCAATGGCGGTTCTTCATCGTCATATTGAGCCATAGAGACGAGTGGTGCGGATAAAGCACAACCAATGAATAAGAGTTGTAGTAATTTCATGGGTGGTTGGTTCCAATTAGTGTGCCGAAGATAAGATGCGTGTGATAATGAGAGTGAGGATCCCGTACAATTTTGAACACATATTCCGTTTTGCAATACCATGAATGCGCCAAAGAATTATGACGCCAATGCACTGAGAGCGATTCAACAGTGGTTTGAGGACCGCGAATGGACGCCGCATCCATTTCAGTTGGAGTTGTGGAGTGCTGCTGAAAACCAGGAGGAAGGGCTTCTTCAGGCGCCAACTGGATCCGGAAAGACTTATGCTGCTCTGATCCCCGTTGTTTTGAAGCACTGGGAGCGAAGGCAAGCCAAGGTGAAACGCGGTGTTAGACTCATCTGGATTGCCCCAATCCGAGCCTTGACGCGTGAGATTGAACAAAGCGCGCAGAACATACTGAACGATTTGGGATACAATTGGGAAGTTGGGGTGCGAACGGGCGATATAACAGCCAAAGAAAAAGCCAAGCAGCGCGTTCGTTTGCCCGAGGTTCTCATTACCACCCCGGAATCACTTCATGTTTTATTGGCGATGAAGGGAAGAGAAGATCGTTTTGGGTTGTTGGAGTATGTGGTAGTCGATGAATGGCATGAATTGATGGGGAGCAAACGAGGCGTTCAAGTCGAATTGGCATCCAGCTTACTGCGATCCATGACATCTCAATTGTGTGTCTGGGGGATTTCGGCTACGGTCGGCAATTTGTCGGAGGCGATGAAAACTTTGTTGGGCAATCGGAAAGGAAGACTGATACGGGCAAACTGGAAGAAGTCTTTGGAGATTGAATCGCTCATGCCTCCTGCATTCGAGGCTCTTGCCTGGTCCGGACATTTGGGGATGACTTTACTAGACCAAGTTGTTGGAGTCATTGAAAAGCACAAAGGCACGCTGATCTTCACCAATACGCGGGCGCAGGCTGAGATCTGGTATCACCGAATTTTGGATAGCAACCCGGCGTTTTCTGGCGTGATTGCCCTGCATCACGGATCCATTTCCAAAGATCTACGGCATTGGGTGGAAGACGCTCTGCACGATGGCCGCCTTCAGGCGGTGGTTTGCACAAGCTCACTGGACTTGGGCGTTGACTTTCGGCCGGTGGATGCGGTAATTCAGATCGGAGGACCAAAAGGGGTTGCTCGTTTTGCTCAACGCGCCGGGCGTTCAGGTCATGCTCCACATGAAACGAGCCGCATATATTTCCTGCCAACACATGGGTTGGAGTTAATTGAAGCCTCTGCCCTTCGAAATGCTTTGGAGGCCGATCAAATGGAATCGCGATTGCCCATGATCCGTTCGTTTGACGTCCTCGTCCAATTCCTCTGCACCCTCGCTGTAGGAGATGGTTTCGAACCGAAATGGTTGCTTCCAGTGATCCATTCAACGCATGCGTTTGAATCGATGAATCAAGCCGAATGGAGATGGTGCTTGGAATTTATATCAACAGGAGGGAAGGCTTTGGAGGCCTATCAAGATTATCGGCGCGTCCAGATTGTGGAGGGTGTTTGGAGGATTGTTGATCAGAAATTGGCTCGAAAACATCGGATGAGCATTGGCACCATAGTTTCTGATGCGATGCTACGGGTTCGTTGGGTCAAAGGCAAAATGTTGGGCCATGTAGAAGAGTACTTCGTGGCGGGCATGGAGGTCGGGGATTCTTTTTGGTTCGCAGGCTTGTGCCTGGAATTTGTTCGCTTCAAAGAACTGACGGTGTATGTAAAGCGATCCAAGCAAAGCAAAGGACGGATCCCCGTTTATTTGGGTGGACGCTTGTCGCTCTCTTCTGAGCTTGGGGAGGGGATTCGGAGCGAAGTGCACGCATTCGCCAACGGAAGGATTCATTCTCCTGAGATGGAGCGTGTTCGCCCTATGCTGGAGCTTCAATCACATCACAGTTGCTTGCCCCAATTGCATGAGCTTTTGGTGGAATCTTTTCAGTCTAAAGATGGCTTTCATGTATGTGTATTCCCGTTTGAAGGGCGGGATGTTCATGAGGGCATGGGCATGCTGTTGGCCCACCGATGGAGTCAACTGCGACCCGTTTCGTTTTCAATTGCCTGCAATGATTATGGATTTGAAATTTTGTCGGACCAGCCACTTCCCATTGCTGAGATGTGGACTGACGCGATTTGGGATGTAAGAAACTTAATGGATGACTTGCAAGCGGGAGTGAATGCTTCCGAAATGGCGAAACGTCGATTTAGAGACATTTCGGTGATTTCGGGTTTGACATTTCAGGGCTTTCCTGGAAAAAATGTGCAGGGTAAACACCTGCAATCGCATTCCGGTCTGGTCTTCGATGTATTTAGAGATTTTGATCCCGACAATCTTTTGTTTCAACAGGCGTATGAAGAATTAATTCACCATCAATTGCAATGGGAGCGCATGCGTTCTGCTATGCAACGTATTGGAAACCAAAAAGTCATGTTCACGAATCCGAAATTTCCAACCCCTTTTTCATTTCCCCTTGTCGTTGATCGTTTGCGTTCAAGTTTGAGCTCTGAGGATTTGGAGAGTAGGATTAACAAGATGCTCCTCGAAAGCAGGGCTTAGATTCAGTAAATTCGCAGCCATGCAAAAGTTGAAAGGCCTTTTTGGTGCCATCTGTTTTTTGTTAATGGCTCTGCCTTTTTTGGGTCAAGCTACGGTCAAAGGGTTCTTGAAGAATCAGTCTTCAGGTGAGCCTGTGATGTTCGTAAGTGTCTCTCTCGAGGGGACATCCTTCGGTGTTATGTCCGATAGTGAAGGCTTTTACAGCATTAGCAAGGTTCCGGCCGGATCGTATCGATTGATTGTTTCAAGTATGGAGTTTGAAACCATTGCGGAAGAGGTTGTGTTGATTGATGACCGCATTTCGACGCGCAACTTTCTTTTGGAGTCCAAGGTGATTTCATTAGGAAGTGCAGAGGTCAGTGCGGATCGACAGGAACAGCAGACCAAGGTCAACATGTCAGTCGAAACCATTCGGCCCGCGGATCTCAAAAAAATACCCAGTTTTGGTGGGCAGCCTGATTTGGTGCAAGCCTTGCAGGTACTTCCAGGATTCATTAGCACAGGTGACCAGGGAGGGCAACTTTACATCCGAGGCGGATCCCCCATTCAAAATAAAGTGCTGCTGGATGGGATGATCATTTACAACGCTTTCCATAGCATTGGTTTGTTCAGTGTTTTTGATTCAGATGTCATCGCCAACGCTGACATCTACACCGGTGGTTTTGGTGCCAAGTTTGGAGGCCGAATATCATCCATCATGGACATCAAAACCCGAGATGGCAACAAGCAGAAGATCAAGGGGATGGTTGGAGCTAGCCCTTTTGGAGCGAAGATTACATTGGAAGGTCCGCTGCGCAAAATGAATGACAACGGTGGAGGGATTTCCTACATCCTTTCGATGAAGCACAGCTACCTCGAACAAGCCTCCAAAGTTTTATACGATTACATCAACGAGGATGGTGAAGGCTTGCCTTTCAATTTTACCGATTTATACGGCAAGATTTCTTTTGGGGGAGGCAACGGTTCAAAATTGAGTTTATTCGGGTTCAATTTTTCGGATCAGGTTAGTTACCAAGCCTTGTCTGATTTGAGGTGGCAGAATGCTGGAGGGGGAGGGAATTTCACGGTGGTACCGAGCGGTTCTTCCATCCTGATGAATGGTCATTTTGCGGCAAGTCAATACGAGATTCGCTTGAAGGAAGAAGGGCTGGATGACCGCTTCAGTAGTGTCAATGGTTTCAACTTCGGATTGGATTTTAAATATGTCCTTGGTGAGGATGACGTGCAATACGGGCTTGAAATTGTCGGGATGGAAACGAATTTTCAGACGTTCAATCCTCTCGGAGTTCAAGTTGGACAGATTGAGAATACCACTGAATTTGCAGGATATGTTGACTATCGGATTCACAGAGGAAATTTGATTCTCAATCCCGGTATGCGGATGCAATACTTCAGCAGTTTGGCTCGATTCCGTCCTGAGCCGCGATTGGGTATCAAATACAAGGTCTCTGAGCGCTTGCGATTGAAAGCTGCGGCAGGTCTGTATTCTCAAAATGTCATCAGCTCCAATTCGGATCGTGACGTTGTCAACTTGTTTTACGGCTTCCTTTCAGGTCCTGAAAACCTACAGAACAATTTGATCACACCTGAGGGAGAGGTGCAAGAAGTGGAGCACTCATTGCAAACAGCCCAGCACTTGATCTATGGATTTGAGTTTGACTTGACAGAGCGTCTGAATCTGAATGTGGAGGGCTACTACAAGAACTTTACGCAGTTGACGAATCCCAACCGCAACAAATTGTTTGCGGACAATGCATCAAACGCTGATGTTCCAGAAGTTTTGCGCAAAGACTTTATTGTTGAAACGGGGAAAGCATACGGTGCGGATGTCGTCCTGAAATATGAAGAGCGATTCACCTATTTATGGCTGGTGTATGGCTATGGAAATGTTGACCGCTGGGATGGTTTCCGCTGGTATGATCCTGTCTTTGACCGCCGTCACAATGTCAACCTCGTAGTTTCTCAAGGATTGGGTAAAGAAGGAGACTGGGAGGTGAGCGCACGCTGGAATTTAGGGTCTGGTTTGCCGTTTACGCAAACACAAGGATTCTATCAGCCTCCCAATGTTGTCGATGGAATTGGAACAGATTATGTTGTTTCGAATAGCAATGATTTAGGGATTCAATATGCGGGCTTGAACGAGGGGAGGCTGCCGGCTTATCATCGATTGGACATGAGCATTCGACGAGAATTCGAATTTGAAAATGGCCAAACGTTGGAAGGTTCTGCCGGAGTGACCAATCTCTATAGCCGGGACAATGTGTTTTACGTGAACCGTGTTACCGGAGAACGCGTGGATCAATTGCCCTTTCTACCCTCCATCAGTGTAGACTGGCACTTCTAAGAGAAGTGTTTTAATTACGTCTGCTGAAGCAGTGCTACAGCGTTTGCTTTGGCAGCTTCAGATATGGTCGCGCCACTCAAGAGTGCCGCAATTTCGAGTATTCGTTCCTCTCCCGTTAAAGCGGTGACTTGCGTTCGCGTGATGTCTTCTTTAACGTGTTTAGCTACCTGATAATGCTGTTCAGCTTTCGCTGCAACCTGAGGCAAATGCGTAATTGCAATGACCTGCTGGTTTTTGGCCATTTGGCGCATCATTTTGGCCATCTTGTCTGCGACATCTCCGCTCACCCCTGTATCGATTTCGTCTAGAATGATGGTCGGCAATCCATTGGTTGTTTGCGAAGCTTTGAACGCGAGCATCAACCGGCTTTTCTCACCACCTGAAGCAACGTGTTCAAGTGCCGCCATTTTGGAGCCAGGATTCGCAGAAAAAAGCAATTGAACGCGTTCAATGCCCAATGCATCCGGTTCATTGCCAGGTGACAATTCAAAACGAATGACCGAATCAGGCATTTTCATCTGCACCAAGTGCCGCAAGACTTCAGACTCCAGGTTTTGCGCAGCATCTCGTCTCGACATCATGAGCTCAGTGCCGGTTGATAAGAGTTTGGTTTGATGCTCTTCGAGCTTTTCTAAAGCCTTTTGATAAGCCCCCTCTAAGTCAGTAGATTGGTCCAGTTGTTCCTGGATACTTGTTTCTAGCCCTATCAACTCAGCAGCGGTTTCAACCTGGTGTTTCAGGCTGATTCGCTGGAATTCATGAAAACTGCGCTGCAATTGCTGCAATCTTTCAGGATTGCTTTCTACGTTCTCTGCAGCATTCTCGATGTCAAGAATGAGGTCCTTGATTTCGATGTCCAATGACTCCATGCGATCTGCAATTTGCCCCAGGGCTGGATGCAAAACGGCTGCTTGGTTCAAGGCTTTTTTGCCTTGGGACCATGCGCCAAGGACGCTGACCTCATCGGAATCACCTGCAAGCGACTTCCAACACAGATTCAGCTGCTCTTGGATGGCCGTGCTATTTTCTAAAACCTGAAGCTCCTCTTTTAGTCCATCCCAGTCGTTTGTGGCCAATTCCAGTGTAGCCAATTCCTCAAGTTGATATGTGAGGTAATCCCGATCAGTTTGAGGCTTGTTTCGTTCTAGCTCGATCGCTTTTAAATTCGATTGTGCAATTTTAAAATCTTGGAAAGTGTACTGGTATTTCTTGAGAAGAGCGGGGTGGTTTCCGATTGCGTCCAGCCAACGGATCTGGTAATCTCGGCGGAGCATGAGACGGGTGCTATCTTGACCGTGCATGTCAACGAGCATTTCGCCAATGGCCTTTAGCTGTGCGACATTGACGGGAGTGTCATTGACAAATGCTCTTGATCGGCCTTGTTCGGTGACTTCCCTTCGAAGAATGAGTTCCGGCCAAATTTCCAAGTCATTTTGACGCAGCCAATCTTCGGTGACGTCCGGTGTCAGAAAGGTCCCTTCGACAGTGCATTTTGGGCATCCTGAGCGCACGGCATTGACTTCTGCACGGTCTCCAAGTACCAAACCCAAAGCACCTAAAACGATCGATTTCCCAGAGCCAGTTTCTCCTGTCATGGCGGTTAGGCCCTCAGTCCATTCCAATTCCAATCGCTCGATGAGCGCATAATTTGTGATCTTGAGCGAGCGCAGCATATTAACCAAGTATGCTGTCGTACTTCGAAATGTTTCCGGGGTCCATTTGCTTCAAAACGGGCAAAAGTCTCGTTTTTTCTGCATCGGGTGCTGGTCCGAACACTTTTAAGATCTCATCCGATTTCGCCAGAAAGAAAAGCTGTAAATTATAGGAAGAGGGGCGAATTCGATGCGTTTGTCGCATTTCAATCAACGCGTCAGCCATGGTCAATCTTCCTCGTTCTACATCCTCATACAACTGGTCAAGGCCCATTCGGTGATAATAGTATAAACAATTGCGAACAGGGCGAAAAGTTTGTGAAAGCATGTTTTCTACCAACCAGTAGCGATTTTGTTGTCCCTGGCTCGCCTTCCAACCGGATGGTCCTGCATTTTGGGCATTGGCTACAATGGTCTGAGCTTTGAGATAGTAGGGGGTTCCACCATCGAGGACCATGCTGTCATAGTCCATGCCAAGGACCATGAAGGCGTAGTATGCAAGAATGGAGGAGAGGTTGTCGCGGTATTGATCAGGACTGAATTGGATGTTTGAGCTTCCATCCCAAACGATTTCAAAATCGCCGTCATTCACCAGAAGCATGGGGGTGTTGTAGTCGCTATTGAATACAGGACGAGAGCTTTGAACTTGAATGCTTCCTTTAAATGACGTTGCTGACGGGGCCTCTGAAATCGTGATTTGCATGTTGCATTCGATGCGCTCCTCAAAAAGAATCTCATCGTTGGTCCATCTTCGTCCATTGACGAACTCCTGAATCGCCTCTTCCAACGACTCGAAGATGGCACCCTCGACATTGGCAATCTGCGGAGCAATCACCTGTACACGACAATTGAGCTCCTGACCTTGAACAGTATTGAACGCAGAAACTCCGATGAGCACGATCCAAGATGCAAGAGAACGACGGAATAGAGGACGGTTCATAAGGTCAGATAATTCAAGAGGTGTTGAACAATGTCTTGGGCAACTTCAGTTTTTGATTTCAATTCAAATTTATGGGCTTTGCCGTTAGGATCGAAGATGGTGATCTGATTGGTGTCTGTTCCAAATCCAGCACCTCGATCGGCTGTGCTATTCAGTACGATGAAATCGAGATTTTTGCGCTTCAGTTTGCTCATGGCACTGGCTACTCCGTCATCTGTTTCAAGGGCAAATCCGATAACGGTTTGGTGTGCCTTTTTCTGTTCACCCCAATGGGCTAAGATATCTGGTGTCGGTTCCAGGGCGATGACTTCTGGCAATTCATTGCGATGCAACTTGGTGAAGCTTCTTTGCTTGGGCCTTGCATCTGCGACGGCCGCTGTTGCGATTGCGATGTCATAGGTGTGGAAATTTTCACGTGCGGCTATCATCATCTCTTCGGCGGTTTGCACTCTTCTAATGGATGCAACGCCTGCGGGATCATTCAATTGTACAGGACCACTGATTAAGTGCACTTCGGCCCCTTGTTGAACCAAGGCGCGGGCTAAAGCAAAACCCATCTTTCCGGAACTATGATTTCCAATGAACCGCACAGAATCAATGGGTTCTTGCGTGGGACCTGCAGTCAAAAGCACTCTTTTTCCTTTCAACGGAGCACGCTCGTAGAACCAGATTTCGAGCCAATCGGCAATGGCGGCTGGTTCAAGCATGCGTCCTTTGCCTTCGAGGCCTGAGGCGAGGAGTCCTGAATCGGGTTCAATGATTCCGACACCGCGATTCGCTAATGTGGCCAAGTTCGACTGTGTCGCTTGATGAGCAAACATGTCCAAATCCATGGCTGGAGCCACACAAACGGGACATCGACTGCTCAGATGGACAGCTTGCAGAAAGTTGTCACATGAACCTTGCACGAAGGCGCTGAGGGTATTCGCGGTAGCCGGCGCTACCAGGAAAACGTCCCCCCACAAGCCCAAGTCGACATGATTGGTCCATTCGCCAGAGTCCTTGTTCTCCGTGAAATCGCTATATACAGGATGGTCTGTCAGCGTTGACAATGTCAACGGAGCAATGAACTCAATTGCGCCGGGAGTCATAATGACGCGTACAATTGCTCCGCGTCGTTGAAGCTCACGAGCTAGAACGGCCGACTTGTATGCAGCAATGCTGCCAGTGACTCCGAGGAGGATACGCTTACCGTGAAGCGCAGATGAAGGGGCTGCATAGCCCATTAACTTCAGTCTTCGAGCTCCTTGGGCTCAGTGGATTCAACCACCGCTTCGAAACTCAACAAATTCTGGCCCATTTCAGCCATAGCAATGCTATGTGGCTTTGGCAAGCGCTCGTAAAATTTTGAGATCTCAATTTGTTCCCTATTCTCGAAGACTTCTTCCAGCGAGTCCGTTGGAGTAATGAATTCTTCGAGCTTGCTGTTGAGTTCGTCCTTCATCTCAATGGCCAATTGTTTGCTGCGACTGCTGAGTATAACAATCGTCTCAAACAAATTGCCCGTTCCGCTGACCTCCAATTCATGGTTGTCGCGTGTAAGGGTGGACTTTTCAGCCTTGATGGATTTGAAATTCATGGTCATTCAAAGGGTTGGTTCGACTGCAAACGGTCAATTTCAGAAACACATTGGTTTTGAATCAATTGTGCGTCATTCATCCACCGGCTATCCGGGAATCGGGCGACAAAGGTAAGGAAAGCTTCAATGGTATCATTGTATCGTTCCAATTTCCTTCGTTCTGTGCTTTGAGAAGCGTATTGGTAATGGCTGTCTAGAATCAACCATTGCATTTCTTCTCTGTATGGGGTGTCAGGATATTCTTTCAGCGCATTGCTGAGAGCGATGACAGCACTTTGAAATTGACTCGTCTTGTGATACAATCGCGCTGTTTCGAACGACTTCACTTCCAATTTCACACGAAGTAGGTCGATGAGTGTTTGGCTAGAGTCACGCAGAGCACTTCCGGGATAGCGATCCAAGAACAATTGCAACTCTTCAATAGCCGAGCGTGTTTCGGTCTGGTCTAGCGCTGGCTTCGGGCTCAAGTAATAGCTACACATCGCAGCTTCAAACTGAGCATCTTCAGCGCGTTCATCGTTGGGGAATGTCTTCGCAAACATCTTGAAATGATACCGGGCTAAATAATAATCTCCCACACATCGGTGTGCTTCTGCTCGATGAAACTGTACCTCACGAGCTTGTTCGGTTCCTCGAGTTAGTGAGACAACTTCCTCTAAAATGGGAATGGCACCAAAACATTTGTTTGAATCTAAAAAGCCCAAAGCCCGTTGATACTTGTAGTCCAAATCTGTGCTTTTCATGATCTTGTTGTAATCACTGCAGCCGGCATTCAATCCGATGATTGCAATCAAAACAATGGCTCCTTTCAACCAAAGCAAGGGGTTGTAGACGTGCAAATTAGAATTCATCAATGGTACGCTCTTCGGAGGAGTTGAGAGGTGCGAAGGTAAAGGATGCTGCGCTTGAATATTCTGTGATTTCCATGGATCTCATTTAGTTTTCAATTTTTTGTTAATTTCATGCTACCACCTTGTGATAATATCTTGAGACTTTGCATAATATGACGATGCGTAATCGGTTGAAGCGGCTATCTTTGCACCCTCACCAAATTTGAAGCTTTTGGATATTTTTGATCGCATCCGCAACGACCGTGGTCCATTGGGACAGCATGCACGAGAGAGTCATGGTTACTTCACCTTCCCCAAGTTGGAGGGGGAGATTTCTAACCGCATGACGTTTAGAGGGAAAGACGTGCTCGTCTGGTCCGTTAATAATTATCTGGGACTCGCCAATCATCCCGAGGTTCGAAAAGTGGATGCCGAGGCAGCAGCTGAGTGGGGTATGGGATATCCAATGGGAGCTCGCATGATGTCAGGTCAAACCTCACAACATGAAGCATTGGAAAATCAATTGGCGGATTTCATGCAAAAGGAAGATGCCTTCCTTCTCAATTATGGATACCAAGGTTGCCAGTCTGCGATTGAGGCGTTGGTTAGTCGACATGACGTAATTGTTTACGACAGCGAATCTCACGCCTGCATGGTGGATGGTGTTCGATTGCACCAAGGCAAACGATTCGTTTTCCAACACAATGACATGGAGAGCTTCGTCAAGCAGCTCAACCGAGCCCGTAGTTTGTGCGAACAAACAGGAGGAGGCATTCTTGTTGTGACGGAAGGTGTGTTCGGTATGGCCGGAGACCAAGGTCAACTGAAAGACATTTGTGCGTTCAAGGAAGAATATGGCTTTCGTCTGTTTGTAGATGATGCCCACGGTTTTGGTACCATTGGTCATCAGGGTCGCGGTGCTGGAGATGCTCAAGGGGTGCAGGATCAAATTGATGTGTACTTCGGAACGTTTGCAAAAGCCATGGCGACTATTGGTGCTTTTGTGGCGGGGGATGAAGATGTGATTGACTACTTGCGCTACAATATGCGGTCTCAAACATTTGCCAAATCTCTTCCGATGCCGATTGTGATTGGTGCTCAAAAGCGTTTGGAGATGTTGCGCACTCAGCCAGAACACAAAGAGCGTTTGTGGATTGTGGCCAACGCTTTGCAGGAAGGTTTGCGTGCCAATGGTTTCAACATCGGAGTGACCAATTCCTGTGTGACTCCTGTTTTTTTGGCGGGCGGATTGGGTGAAGCGACCAATTTGACTTTGGATTTGCGAGAGAACTACAGCATCTTTTGTTCCATAGTGGTTTATCCGGTAGTGCCGAAAGACACCATTATGTTGCGATTGATCCCAACAGCCGTGCATACGCTTGAGGACGTTTCTTACACCATTGAAACGTTCACTAAAGTGAAAGAGAAGTTGTTCGCCGGTGAATACAAGAGCGAACGTATTGCTTCTTGGGCATGACGTAAATTCAATGCCAGCTGCGATCGATGCGACTATTCATTGAGCTTTCTTATGATGGGGCTTCCTATCATGGATGGCAGCGGCAACCAGACTCTTCTTCGGTGCAGGAAGAGATTGAAAAGCAACTCACTCAATTCCTAGGAGAACGCGTTCCGGTGATGGGTTGCGGTCGCACTGATACAGGCGTGCACGCATCTTATTTTGTAGCGCACTGTGATTGGCCCGTTGCGAGCGAACGTGCCAAACGTTACCGCGATTGGGAAGAAGCGACTTGGAAGCTGAACGGCATGTTGCCTCCGGATATATCGATACATCGCATGGTCCCGATGCACGCGAAGGCGCATGCACGATTTGATGCCATTGAACGGGCGTACGTCTACCGCATGCACCAAAGAAAAGATCCCTTCTTGTTGAGCCATTCTGCAAGGATCTATCGAGAAACAGATTTCGAGAAGATGCAGCGGGCCTGCCAGTACCTCATTCGAAAGGGGGACTTTGCAGCGTTTTGCAAATTGGGCTCCAATCAGGGAACCACCATTTGTGATGTCCGTGAGGCTCGGATGGTGCAAATCAACGAGAGAGAGTGGCAATTTGAAATTCGGGCTGACCGATTTTTACGAAACATGGTCCGTGCCATTGTGGGCACGTTGTTGGATGTCGGTCAGGGACGGAGGCAAGTAGAAGAAATGGAATCCATCTTTGCAAGTGGGCTGCGATCTGAGGCTGGAAAGTCTGCTCCAGCCAATGGTCTTTTTTTAAGCAATGTCCGATACCCTGAGTCTATCTGGTCCAGCAAGGAGTCAACCGTTGAAGGTTCCAACTAACTTTGCGTCCTGAATCGAATCCATGTCTCAATCTAAGAGTTCCAATCAAGTTTTAGATCGCCGAATTCTTGTCCAAATTTTGGAGCAAGTCCGGCCTTATCGCAAACGATTCATAGGGACCGGCGTGATGGTGGTATTGCTCTCAGCATTGGTTTGGGTCAGACCGGCCTTGATTCGACAGGCTGTTGATGTCGCGATGCCATCAGGAGACTTGCGGGGTCTGCTGAATATTTTTCTAGCGGTCGTTGGTTTGCTTGTGATTGAGGCGCTTTTGCAATACGGCGTGACCTACCTCGCCAATTGGGTTGCTCAATCTGTGAGCCTCGACCTGCGGGCCAAACTTTTCGCTCACATTGCCCGCTTTCGACTTCGCTATTTTGATAAAACTCCAGTTGGTACGCTTGTTACGCGGCATGTTAGCGATGTTGACGGAATAGCCAATGTGTTTTCCAATGGCATTCTCAATGCGGTAGGGGATATTTTGTCGCTATTTGTTGTGATCGTCACGATGTTCTACATCGATTGGCAGCTCACGCTCTTTGCCCTAGCTCCCATTCCTGTCTTGCTTGTCGCCACGCGTATTTTCCAAAAAGTCATCAAAAAGGCTTTTGTTGATGTACGCAACCAAGTGTCCCGCATGAACGAATTTGTTCAGGAGCATGTAACGGGAATGCACATTGTACAAGCCTTCAATCGGGAGAAGCGAGAAGCATCCAAATTTGCGGACATCAATGCGGAACATCGCGAGGCGAATATTCGTTCCATCTGGGCATTTAGCGTATTCTTTCCTCTGGTAGAGATGCTTTCGGCAACGAGTGTAGCTTTGCTATTGTGGTGGGGATTGAGTGATGCGATGGAAGAGCGTTTGACATTGGGGGTCTTGCTTCAATTTATTCTGTATGTGTTCATGCTATATCGTCCGATCAGACAATTGGCCGATCGATTCAATGTGCTCCAAATGGGCATTGTGAATTCAGAGCGGGTATTCAAATTATTGGCCAAGGATGAGCGCATTCCAGATACAGGGCAAGCAAAAGAATGGTCACTGAAAGGAGAGATTCGGTTCGATTCAGTATGGTTTGCTTACGAGGAAGAGCAATGGGTTTTGCAGGATGTCAGCTTCCATATCCCCGCGGGTCAAATGGTCGCTTTTGTTGGAGCAACCGGTGCCGGTAAATCAACAATCATCAACCTGCTAACGCGATTTTATACGTATCAAAAAGGAACCATCACCATTGACGGAGTGGATATTTGTGACATCCCGCTGGCCAATTTGCGAAGGCACATTGGTGTGGTGATGCAGGACGTTTTTCTTTTTTCGGATAATTTGATCAACAATGTGACCTTGCACGACAAGCGGTTTACCCAGGATCAATTGGCTGAAGCAGCTGATGTAGTGGGGGCAACGGACTTCATTGCGCAACTGCCTGAAGGCTGGAATCAAAATGTTAGAGAGCGGGGTGCCATGATGTCGGTTGGACAACGGCAGCTAATTGCTTTTATGCGGGCATACATTGTTGCGCCGGAGATACTCATTCTCGACGAAGCCACTTCGAGCATTGACTCTGAAAGTGAACTGTTGATTCAACGAGCAACAGAAAGCGTAACGAAGGGAAGGACATCGCTGATCGTTGCTCACCGATTGAGTACCATACGCGAGGCGGACTGTATTATCGTGCTAGAGGGCGGGCGCGTAATTGAGCAAGGATCGCATGCCGAATTGTTAGGGCAAGATGGTGCCTATAGTGCATTGAACCGTCTTCAACATCATGACGACCAAAGAGACGATTGACGTTTTCTAAAGCGTCACTTTTACGCTTTCTCAAAAGTTACTTGAGCAAGGAGTGATAAAAGCTTGAACGTGTCCGCTTGGCTGAAGTTTTCAATGTCGAACTTGATTCGATCATTGGACCTCCACCGCAGAATGGAGCGTTTGATTCGATTAATTTGGTCAATAGAACCATAAATCTCAGCGAGCAGAGCGCTGTCCAGTGTGTTCAATTCTAAGCTGTGATACTCTGTGAATTTGACGAGAGGGCGGGTTCGAACGAAGCAATAAAAGTAAAGTCGCGCTTTGAGAGGTGAGTCTGCGAGCAATTCAAGTGACGCATTGCGACACTGTAGATTCTTTCGGACACTTTGGTGGTACAACTCAGAAGCAGCCAAATTGAATTGGGGATGCACTCCACCGTGTATCCACGTCAACAACGTGTGATACGAGCCGCCAAGCCAATTGACTTTGGGCAATTCAACTTCAATTTTTCCGGGATAGGTTAAACTCAGTATGCGCATGCGTGCACTTACGGGGTCGCCCCGCACAAGGTTTCAAGGAATCAAATGCACTTGAAGTGGTCAAAGGGTTCCAGGCAAACGTTGCACTGAAAATGTGCTTTGCAGGCAGTTGAGCCGAAAGCGCTGACCATGTGGGTGTCCGAGCTCTTGCAAAGTGGACAGGGGGTGATCCGGTCTTTTCCTAACAAAAAGGCCTTGTCAGCGCTTTGACCCGTGGGAGGGGCGATGCCGTGCTCTGCCATCTTGAGTCGAGCCTCTTCTCCAATCCAATCCGTTGTCCATGCAGGAGTGAGGACAATTTCTGTTCGACTATCCAGGTGAACCGTTTTGGCAGCAGCGAGCACGTCTTCGGCGATGACATCGGTCGCGGGACAGCCAGAATAGGTGGGAGTGATGCGAATGACCAGGGTAGAACCTTCTTGTAAAACTTCCCGAACCATGCCCATTTCCATGACGTTGAGGAAAGGAATTTCAGGGTCCATCACATCGTGCAAGCGACGAATGACTTCCTTGATGGTGTCTGTTACCATTTTGCGTCTGGATGCAACCGAGGCAATACCTGCATTTCGGCGAGCATGTAGCTCAGGTGTTCCGTATGCAAGCCATCACGTCCTCCTTTTTGGCTCCAACTCCCTTCAGGCTTGGTCAAAGAGGCTTGGTTGAGCACCGCTTCTACCTGTTCATTCCATGTTGTTTGAGCCTGGCTTCGATCGGGCATGGCGCCTGAGGCAATAGCGGCATCGAGCGTAGCGTGTTCTTCGAAACATTCCCCTGTGAAGGGCCACAAACGTTCCACGCTTTCTTGAATTCGGGCCTTACTCAATTCCGTTCCATCTCCGAGCCGGAGCATCCATTCCGCAGAGTGGGCGGCGTGGTAACGAACTTCTTTCAGAGCCTTGGTGGCAATGGCAGCGACCTCTGGGTCAAAAGTTTGTTGAGCGAGATGTGTATAGCGGACCAAGGCGAATTGGTCAAAAAAGAATTGACGTGCGATGGTATCGCCGAAATGACCATTCGGCAACTCAACAAGCAACAGATTTCGGTATTCACGATCAGAACGAAAAAAAGCCAATCGATCTTCATCTCTTCCTGCACCCTCGAGCCGACCGGCATGGGCAAAGAAGGCACGGGATTGGCCGATCAAATCCAGAGCGATATTGGACAACGCAATGTCTTCCTCGAGAGCAGGAGCGTGTCCACACCATTCGCTCAGACGTTGTCCTAGTATCAGGGCGTCATCAGCCAGGCCAAGAAGCCAATCAATGTGCTGTGATTTCGTCACGGTTACATGTTTTTAACCTCGTCCGGTAAATTGTAAAAGGTCGGATGCCGATATACCTTGTCATTGGCAGGGTCAAACAAAATGTCCTTGTCTGCGGGAGAAGAGGCCGCGATGGCTTCAGCCGGGATGGCCCAAATGCTCACGCCTTCCTGTCTTCGCGTATACACGTCACGTGCATTGGCAATGGCCATTGTGGCGTCCGATGCGTGCAAACTACCGACATGCTTGTGACTCAGGCCTTGACGGCTTCTGACAAAAATTTCCCAAAGCGGCCATTCGGAGGATTGATTGCTCATGCCGCGTGGGTTTGATTGGATGATGCCTTGGCGTTCATTTTCTGCGCGTATGCAGAGGCAGCTTCACGGACCCATTCGCCATCACGGTGGGCTTTCTTTCGTGCAGCAATGCGTTCTTTGTTGCAAGGGCCGTTGCCAGCGATGACATCGAAGAATTCCTTCCAATCAATAGCGCCCATCTCATAATGTCCAGAAGACGCGTTCCATTTGAGGTCTTGATCCGGAACAGTCAATCCAAGCAATTCAATTTGCGGGATGGTCATGTCCACAAATCGCTGGCGCAATTCATCGTTGCTGAATCGTTTGATTTTCCAGCGCATGGATTGCTCGTTGTGAGTGGATGATTCATCATTCGGACCAAACATCATCAAGGAGGGCCACCACCACCGATTCAGCGAATCTTGTGCCATGGCGCGTTGTTCATCCGTTCCCTCGCTCAAGTTGAGCATGATTTGGAACCCTTGACGCTGGTGAAAACTCTCCTCCTTGCAAACACGCACCATCGCACGTGCATAAGGTCCATAGCTGCATTTGCAAAGAGGGACCTGGTTCATGATGGCGGCGCCATCAACGAGCCAACCAATGGCGCCCATGTCTGCCCATGTTAGTGTAGGATAATTGAAAATACTGGAATACTTCGCTCGGCCATCGATCAAGGCATCCATTAGGTCATCCCGATTCGCTCCAAGTGTTTCGGCCGCAGAATAGAGATACAGGCCATGGCCCGCTTCATCCTGCACCTTGGCCAAAAGAATGGCTTTCCTTTTCAGGCTCGGTGCGCGAGTAATCCAATTCCCCTCGGGCAGCATGCCGATGATTTCGCTGTGCGCATGTTGGCTGATTTGCCGAATAAGCGTTTTGCGATATTGATCGGGCATCCAGTCTTTCGCTTCGATTTTTTGATCGGCGGCGATGTAGTCTTCAAATCGTTGGTTCAGGTCCATTGCATGAATTGATTCACTGCAAAGATAAGGCTCCATGCCTCGTTCATTCTCATTCGCTTTTTTCAGTCGTTTTTTCGATTCTGTTGCGCTTGGATTCTCCTACTTTTGTTCCATGAATGCGTTTTACAAATTGGAGGTTCTTGAAATAAGAAGAGAAACGGAAGATTGCGTTTCGATTGCGATGAAACCACAGGCCTCAGACGCCGAGAATTTCGAGTTCAAGGCGGGGCAATATCTCACGTTGAAAACGCGAATCGGTGGAGAAGAAGTTCGAAGGAGTTACTCGATCTGCAGCGCTCCTGCAGATGGCGAATTGAGGGTAGCGGTGAAACGTGTCGAGCAGGGTGTTTTCAGCAACTGGGCCAACGACACATTGAAAGTCGGGGATGTATTGGAGTCCATGTCGCCACGCGGAAAATTCGTTTTGGAAACAACCGTGGATGCTGCGAATCAATACGCCGCATTTGCTGCGGGTTCAGGTATCACGCCTATTATGAGTCAGATTCGGTCTGTTTTGCTCAGTGAAAAGGACAGTGAATTCACCCTGTTTTATGTCAATAAGGACACGGCGAGCATTATTTTCCGGGAGCACCTTCAAGAGTTGAAGGACGAGTTTATGGAGCGTTTTCGTGTGTTCCATTTGCTGACCCGTGAGCCGTTGGAGGCGGAGTTGTTTCACGGGCGTTTGGATGAAGAACGCTGCACGCGGATTTTATCGAGCAATTTGATCGACATTCAACAATGCAGTGGGGTGTATCTCTGCGGTCCTGAAGATATGATCTGGGCCTGCAAATCCTCTTTGGAAGCAGCGGGCGTGAACGAAGAAGTCATCCATTTTGAGTTGTTTACGTCGGCCTCACCGGCGCAAAAAACCGAAACGAAAACGGTCAAGTCGACAAGTGGTGACGGTGCGAAGTCGTTGGCCATAGTGCTAGATGGCATTACCACGATGGTTGAAATCAAAGGGGACAAAACCATCATGGACGCCGCTTTGGACATTGGCTTGGACGCGCCGTACAGTTGTTTGGGTGGCGTATGCTGCACTTGCAGGGCGAAGATGACCATGGGGCGAGCTCGAATGGATGTCAACTATGCCTTGGAAGCCTCAGAAACCGATGCGGGCTTTGTGTTGGCCTGTCAATCGCATTTAGAAGGCGATGGGCCGTTTGAAATAGACTTCGATCAACAGTGAGCTCAATTCGGCTCTTTTTCTGACAATTCGAGCCAACGCAATTCAGCTTCGTCTAGAGATGTGGCAATCACGCCCAATTCAGAGCTAATCCGGGTAAGATCTTCGTGGTCTGTCGCTTCCGAAAGAAGTTTCTCCAACTCAGATTTCTCGGATTCCATTGATTTGATGCGCTCTTCGAGTTGCTCAAATTCGAACTTCTCTTTATAAGTCATGCGATTGGAATAATCGTTTTGTGATTCTTTCTCGCGTTGCTTTTTCTCGGCATCCTTGGTCAGTCGGTCTTCTGCCACCTGTTCTTGACGGGCTAGGCGGTATTGCGTGTAATTGCCAGGATAATCTCGTACGTTGGTTTTGCCAGACTCTCCAATGACCCAAATGTGTTCGACCAAGCGGTCCATGAAATAGCGATCGTGTGAGACCACAATGAGGCAACCCGGGAAATCCAACAGAAATTCCTCGAGTACCTGCAAGGTGAAAATGTCCAAATCATTGGTAGGCTCATCGAGAATGAGGAAGTTCGGATTCCGCATGATGACTTGGAGCAAGTGCAATCGCTTTTTCTCGCCACCACTCAACAAAGAAATCTGCAGGTGGTGGGTTGATCGAGGGAAGAGAAAGCGTTCCAGCAATTGGGCTGCCGTCAATTTTTGCCCGCCTTTCAAGGGCATAAACTCCGCAATCTCACGGACCGCTTCAATGACCCGCAAGCCCTCTGGGAATGACGCGCCATGTTGACTGAAGTGTCCAAAAACAATGGTTTCTCCGACAACGACCTTGCCAGCCTTGGGCTCTGCAGCTTGGACGATCAGGTCCAGCAAAGAGGATTTGCCAGAGCCATTCGCCCCTACGATTCCGATGCGCTCTTGCCGCTTGAAGTGGTGTGTTAATCCTTCAAAAAGAACCCGGTCACCAAACGATTGGCTGACCTTGTGCAATTCAATGATTTTGCCGCCAAGCCGACTGGGGTTCAGGGCAATGTGGAAGGGGTCGTTTTCCAGAGAGACTTTGGCTTTCGACTTGATCTCATAAAAACGGTCAATCCGCGATTTGGATTTTCCGGTTCTCGCAGAGGGTGTGGAACGCATCCAATCCAATTCTCTTTTGAATGATCGACGCGCTTTGTCACGAACGGCCAACGCATTGTCATGCCGCTCTGACTTCTTTTCCAAGAAGTAGCTGAAATTCCCCTTGTACCGGTAGAGTTCACCCTCGTCCAATTCGATGATGTTATCGCAAACGTTCTCCAGGAAATATCGATCGTGCGTGACCATCAATAGCGTCATTTTGGCTTGAGCGAGGTGTTTCTCTAACCAATGAATCATCTCCAGGTCCAAGTGGTTTGTGGGCTCGTCAAGGAAAAGCAAGTCCGGCTCCTCAATCAGCACCTTGGCCAAGGCAATGCGGCGTTGTTCCCCACCACTCAGCGTGCCAACCTGACGGGTCAAATCGTGCAAGTGCAGCTTACCAAGAACCTCCTTAGCCCGCGCTTCAAAGTCCCATCCACCGGATTGGTCCATGGCGTCGTACGCATGTTGAAGAGCGTCACCTGTCGCTCCACTCTCTATGGCGGCGGCATAGTTGTGCACGGCTTTAACCGCTTGGTTGTCACCCGCAAATAAGGTATCCAAAATGGTCGAAGACTGATCGAAACCAGGTTCTTGATGCAAATAGGCCCAGTGGACTCCAGAAGCAAAACTGACGCGACCGCTGTCGGCAGGACTTAAATTGCAAATGGCCTTGATCAATGTGCTTTTACCTGCGCCATTGCGTGCTACCAGAGCTGTTTTTTGACCAGCACCTAGGCCAAACGTGATGTCTTCGAAAAGCAAGCGTTCTCCAAACCTTTTGGTCAAGTTTTCGACCGATAAAACATTGCTTTGTGACATGGACGCGAAAGTACGTCTTCATAGAGGGCATCACACGCAAAACCCATTGTAAATTGCCGCGTGAAATGGTTTGAAACCTCCTGGGAAAATCTAACCCCAAATCAAGTGCATGCGATGATTCGGCTGCGTTTGGATGTCTTTGTTGTGGAGCAAGATTGCGTCTATGCTGATCTGGATGGAAAAGACTTGGAGTCCATTCATCTTTGGGCAGAAAGCGTTGACCATTCGCCAGGTGATCCAGCAGAAGCAGTCGTTCGTCTTTTGCCTCCTGGGGTGTCATATGCTGAACCGAGCATTGGTCGTGTTGCGAGCAAAGCATCCCAAAGAGGTTCAGGTTTGGGGCAGGAGTTGATGGAACGGGCGGTGCGCGCCTGTCAGCGCTTGTGGCCGCAATTTGCGATTCGGATTTCGGCTCAACAGTACTTGATTAAGTTTTACGAATCAATTGGATTTCATGTTGTTGGAGATGGTTATATGGAGGATAATATTCCTCACATCGGCATGGTCCGCCCAAGATTTTATTGGGATGAGATGATCCAAAATGTTTCAGATGCTGCGCGGGATTTTGAAGTGGTCTACCGTTCGGTCGATCAGCTTAATCTCAAAACACCAGAAAGCAGTTGGGGGAGAAAGCAGGTTTTGCTGCACCTCATGACCTCCGAGGCGAGTTTATTTTCATACATGAATAAAAAGGCTCAAGCGGATCCCGCTTCATTGCCTGTTTGTGATTTAGAATCGGATGGTCGGGGAGTCAAGCTTGTTCAGGCCTTGCGTTCGGATCGACGATGGAAAGATCCTACAAATGGGTTGTTGAGTCCAAGTTCCAGCATGCAAGGGGCCATTTCAGAGGACGATTTAATCAGCCAATGGAACGTACAGAGGTCCAATGGTTTTGAGAAAATGAAGACTGATTTGAGCCAAGATTCTTGGTGGTCCGTTCAAGTGTTTCTGCACCCAATGGCTGGGCACATCTCTCTTTATGACACACTGGCCTTCATGGCGGCTCACATTCGGCATCACATTCATCAGCTGAACCGATTGAATCAGCACCATCAATCAATGGACTCATGATATCTGTTGTGATTCCCTGTTTAAATGAGGTGGCCTTTATCGATGCCACATTGGCCAGTTTGCAAGCGCAAGTTGGACTCTCAGAATCGTTCGAGGTCATTGTAGTTGATGGAGGCAGCGATGATGGAACGCGGGATGAGTTGGAACGTTGGCGACAAGATGATGCGCGTTTCCGATGGATTGACAATCCGAATCGGACGACTCCGGTGGCAATGAATTTGGGGATTGCGGAGTCATGTGGCGAAACTATTATCATCCTAGGCGCTCATGCAGAAGTGTCAAAAGATTGGGTCAAACGCAATGTGGAAGCCCTCCAGGCACATCCTGAATCAGGTTGTGTTGGAGGCGTTGTGAAGCAGGTGCACGGATCGGAGCAATCGAAACGGATCGGAGCTGCGCTGAGCACCCCTTTTGGCGTCGGTGATGCTCGTTTTAGAACAGGTGGTATTGCATCACATGTGGATACGGTGGCCTTCGGTGCCTATCGAAAAGAGGCATTGGATGAAATCGGATGGTTTGATGAGGAATTGGTTCGAAATCAAGATGATGAGCTCAATTACCGGATGCTTAAATCAGGATGGCGAATCTGGTTTGATCCTCGGATTCAGAGCACGTATCATGTTCGGAGTTCCTTTCCCAAATTGTTCAAACAATACCGTCAGTATGGCTATTGGAAAGTCAAGGTGAACCAGAAGCATCGCACCGTGACGACCTGGAGACAAACCATACCCGCATTGTTTATCGGTGGAATGTTCTTGTCCCTATCATTTTGGTTGATGGATTTAATGGGGGTTTTCAGCGATGCATGGAAAGGGATGGGAGAGTCAGGGCTCTTGACTGGTGCGGCCTTGTGGTTGGCCGTTGGGACGGGGTCTGCGATTTCGGCGTCATCGCATCCTCGTGATGTGCGAGGCATCCTTCGGGCCTATTTTGTGGTCCATTGCAGTTATGGATTGGGATATTGGGAAGGCATCATTCGATTTTTATTGCTGCGAAAGGCCCCGGGTGATCAAGCGGGTAAAATAACGCGATGACTAGGCTCTCAAAGATCCAAATTTATTGGTCGAAAGGTTGGCAATGCATGCCGGCGATAACGGCTTTTGTCATCACGCTGCATCCAAGATTGAGCGCGTTTTCTTTGATTTTATGGGGCATAATGGCTGTTGTGGGCGGGATCGTTGGACAGCAGCAGGACAAACGAAATGCGACTCATTCGTTTATTTGGAGCTCGTTGGGTCCTGTGCTCTACTTTTTCGGATTGGCCCTTGGAATGTTTTGGACAAAGCAAATGGGAGTGGGTTGGTTTGCCTTGGAAGTCAAGTCTACTTTGGTCATTTTACCGGTCTTATTCTGGTTGCAAGTCCGCTGGAGTTCGAATTCTGATTGGATCAATTGGACCGTTCGCGCTTTTTTGTGGGGGTTAGGAATATTTATGGTTTGGCGTTTCCTGCTTGCGGGATGGCTTGGCGATTCTGCTTTGTGGCGTTATGACGGGCTTGCAGGGCCGTTTCACCCGACCTATATCGCGGCCTACCTGACCTTGGGGATGTTTTTAATGCCCCACAAAAGCCGGTGGCGAAAACCGTTTGTCGTGATGGCCGCTCTGTTCATTGGTTTGCTGGCCTCAAAAGCGGGATGGCTCGTCGCATTCGCTTTGCTTGGCTTCATGCTCGTCTTGTTCAAAGTCCGAACAGCTCGTTGGGACGTTGCAGCAGGAGTTGCGGCCATAGCACTCGTGCTAGGCGGTGGGCTGGGAGATCAAGGTCGCATGCAAGAATTCATGGGGTATGCGATGCACAGGACTGCGCTGAGTCAGGATGAAGTGACATCGGATGAAGAATCTGCTGCGGGCCAGTATGAAGGTGAGGCAATGGTCGTCAACAAGCCAAAAAAAGTGGGGTCCAGTGGCGGGAGAATGCAGGCTTGGAGGGCATCATGGATTCTATTGAAAGCCCATCCTTTTGGTGTCGGGACAGGAGATGTCGTCGATGAACTCGTGCGTATTTATGTCCTGCAAAACTCGGATTATGCCCTGAAAATACAGATGAATCCGCACAGCACCTATTGGCAAGCCTTGGTCACTTTAGGGTGGCTAGGAGGCGTGCTATTGATGCTCTGGTTTGGAGGGTTATTCTGGGATGCCTGCAAAGGAAACGCCTTGAATCTAGGGGTTTTTGCTGCCATTGTCCTAATTCATGGGGTGTTTGAAAGCATTCTTGAGCTCCAACAAGGGGTGGTCGTCTGGGTTTTCCTCGGACTGCTGCTGTCTCACCAGGGAAAAGAGCGCCTGAGTCAACGCCCGGGTGACATCGATGGATAAACAATCACTGACCAAAGAATAGGTTGCTGAAGAGCGATCAGATTATTCCGATTTCTCTGAGGGATTCTTATGCTCCATCGAATCCGCCGAATCCGCCAATTGGTTCTTCAGGGAAGCGTTCAAGAAAGCAACAAACAAGGGGTGAGGGCTTTCGACTGTACTGGCATATTCTGGATGAAACTGCGAAGCAACAAACCAAGGATGCTCTGGAATTTCAACCATTTCAACCAGGCCTGAATCAGGGTTGGTGCCCGTTGCAATCATCCCATTGGTTTCAAATTGCTCCAAATACGCATTGTTGAACTCGTAACGATGCCGGTGACGCTCTTCAATGTTCGATGCTCCATAGGCCTTCATCGCACTTGAATTGGGTGCCAATGAACATGGATACGCACCTAAACGCATGGTTCCCCCCATATTTTGAATGCTTTTTTGCTCTGCCATCAAATCAATCACAGGGTGATTCGTGTACTCTTTGATTTCTGTGGAATGCGCATCTTCGAGCCCAAGGACATTGCGAGCAAATTCGATAACAGCACATTGCATTCCCAAGCAGATTCCGAAAAACGGCACACCCTGCTCTCGAGCAAACCGCACGGTGTCAATTTTGCCGTCAATTCCACGCGATCCAAAACCAGGTGCTACAAGAATGCCGTCGAGATGTCCCAGTTTTTCATGGGCGTTTTTAGAATGGACACTTTCACTGTGAATCCAATCGATTTCAACATCAATTTCGAGGTGCGCACCAGCGTGAATCATCGATTCAGCAATGGATTTGTAGCTATCATGTAATTCGACGTACTTCCCAACCAATCCGATTTTGAGGTGGTGTTTGGGGTTTTTGAATTGTTTCAAAAAGCGCTTCCAGGTGCTCAGGTCCGGATCCGTTTCGGAAATAGGAAGTCCCAATTTTGTCAAGACCACCTCATCGAATTTCTCCGATTGCATTAGGAGCGGCACGTCGTAAATCGTTTCGGCATCGATGCTTTGAATGACTGCATTCGGTGCGACATTGCAAAATCGGGCCACCTTAGAACGCACGGCATCCGTGAGCTCATGCTCAGTTCGGCAAACCAAGATGTCCGGCTGGACTCCAAATTCAAGAAGCTGCTTAACAGAGTGCTGAGTTGGTTTAGTCTTTAACTCACCCGCGGCTTTCAAATAAGGAACTAAGGTCAGGTGAACGACCAGCGTCTCTTCAGGACATTCCCACTTCATCTGCCGAACCGCCTCGATGTAAGGCAAGGACTCAATGTCACCAACGGTTCCTCCAATTTCTGTAATGACGAAATCATAATTGGATTCGGCCCCTAAAATTTGGACACAGCGCTTGATTTCATCGGTGATGTGCGGAATGATCTGCACGGTTCTCCCGAGGTATTCCCCCCGTCGCTCTTTGTCAATGACCGATTGGTAGATTCGCCCTGTCGTGATGTTGTTGGCTTGGCTCGTGCGAACATTCAAAAAACGTTCGTAATGTCCCAAATCAAGGTCGGTCTCAGCACCGTCTTCAGTGACATAGCATTCACCGTGCTCATAGGGGTTGAGCGTGCCGGGGTCCACGTTGATGTATGGATCCAACTTCTGAATCGTTACCGTGTATCCGCGGGCCTGCAACAATTTGGCAAGAGAGGCGCTAACAATGCCTTTTCCAAGACTTGAACTGACCCCTCCCGTCACGAAAATATACCGGCTATTCCTTACAGGTGAGTTGGCGCCAGAAGTGGAGGAGGTGGTGTGCATGTTCCCGAATTCGATATAGTGAATACGGGGTTTAAAGTTATGGTCATTGAATCAAAGCACGAAGCCTGTGTGAACATCTTGTTCAAATAAGTTTTGACGATCCAATCAGTGTAAGTTTTTGGTCAAACGATCGATGACTTTAAAACCACTAAAAAGTTCTTGTGCTACAATCCGAAATAAGGTGTATCCGGGTATGGCTAGAATCATTCCAGCCACCCCAGCAAGACTTCCAGCGATGCTAATGACCAAGAAAATCTCCAGTGGATGCGCGTGCACGCGGTTGGCAAACACAACAGGCTGAGTGAAGAAGTTGTCGACCAATTGGGCCAGCACAAAAACGATTAATCCCCAGCCAAGGATAGCGGGAATGGCCGTAGCATCTCCAGTGTGCGATGATGCGATGAGTGTTAAACCAATAAAGGCTCCTGCCATCGGACCGATGTAAGGCACCAAATTGAAGATTCCCGCCAGAAGTCCAATTAGAAATGCGTGTTCTACTCCAATGATCTGCAATCCCAAGGCGACAATGGTCGTCGTGATTAAGACTTGAATCACCAGACCTCCGAAATAACGTGTGAGGAGCTGTGTCGTGCGGGTAAGAATGGTCTGAGCACGCTCAACCATGGAGTCGGGGGTTATGGCTTCAAGGATGTTGCGAAACAACGCTCCGTCCTTTAAAAAGAAAAAAGCCATGAACAGAATGGAAAAAACGGCTACGAAACCGTCTCCCAAGCGAGCCAGTAGTCCACCAAAAATGCTGCCCACTCCCTCCAGTTGGACCAATGACTGAATCTGAGTCAATAGGAATTCGCTGTTTCTGAGTCCATTGCCGCTCAGGTCAATTCGATAAAGATCATCGTCTAGCCATTGGGTAATTCGACCAAATAAAACGCGTGCTTTGTCGGGGTCCAGAGCTTGAATGGCAGAGGCCTGCTCAGCAAACAAAGGCGCAAACAATTGGACGAGCGCGAACGATAAGCCGATCATCAAACTCAAAGCAAATGCTGCACCGATAGCAGAGGGGAGTGATTTCTTTCGAATTTGGATGCGTTGAGCCAACAAAACGATGGGTCTTCCCGCAAAACTCAAGGCTACGGCAAAAAGCATGTATCCGACGAGCGTTCGAAATCTCCAAAGTGCAAATAGCAACAAGATAAAACCGATGGTCCCTGCAATGGGGCGCCAGTTGATGCGTTGGGTCATGTCAGGGGCTTTTGTTCCGGCTTGAAGATGCGAACCAATTTTCCAAATCCCTCAGAAACTTCCATCCAAGATTGTACATCCAAAGTGATTTCGGCTAGTTCACCGGGTTGGAGGTTGTGAGACTGTTGGGCTAAATGCAGAATCAAGTCTGAAGTTCCCGGGTTGTGCGCTAGAAGGCAGAGGTGAGGGAAGTGGTCATCCTCTTTGCAGAGTGTTTTCAAGAGCGTTCTATGCTCTCCTAAATACAGCAAGGGCTCGATGCGTGTTCTCTTCATGGTGTGTTCGTCAAGTTGCCAATTGGAAAGTGTTTCCAGCGTTCGAACGGAATCAGAACATATAATTTGTGTCAACTCGGTTTTTTGGGCTTTGATGAATGCGCCCATTTCTTGAGCTTGTCGTCGGCCACGATTTGTAAGTGTCCTCAGGAAATCTGACGTCTGATGCCCCGCTTCCGCATGGCGAGCGATCCAAAGTGTTTTCATGGTGACAAAGATGACATAAAGAATGAACTCCGTTTTTAGCGTGGTCTAAAAAAGGTATACATTCGCAAAAAACACTGAGTTTGCAAACAATTAGCAGAGAGGATTACCTCAAGGCCATTTTGAAAATAGAGGAGGAGTCGGGGTCCGTCAGCAACCAAGCTCTGGTGGAAAAGTTGAACACACGTCCGGCCTCAGTGACGAATATGTTGCGTACGCTTTCAGATGCGGGCTGGGTTCAGCATGAAGCATACAAGGCCGTCCATTTAACGGCTTCCGGAAAGTCCATTGCGCTGTCAACTCTAAGAAGACATCGTTTGTGGGAGGTGTTTTTGGTAGAAAAGCTGGACTTTAGTTGGGATGAGGTGCACCAATGGGCAGAAGATTTGGAGCACGTGGGGGATGAAGAACTGACCAACCGATTGGATGCGTTTTTAGGCCATCCAGCCTTCGATCCTCATGGCGACCCCATCCCAACGGCTCAGGGTCAATGGAGCGACGGTCGCAATCTCTTGCCAGCCTCATTGACCGTTGTCGGTGACCGCATTCAATTGAAAGGTGTGGTGGACAGTGGTGAAGAATTTTTGCAGCATTTGAACAGTTTGGATATCAAACTGGGATTGATTTTGGAAGTGCTCCAAGCGCTCGATTTTGATGGCAGCAAAACAGTGAAATGGCCGGATGGGCGCGAGACCTCTTTGTCCAAACAGACCTTGCAAAATATGTTGGTCGAACGGTTGGAATTTCAAGAGCGCGAACAATGAATACAATCGTTGAATGGATGACCCAAATGGGGCCGGTGAAAGCGGCTCTGGTTGCGACAATTTTCACTTGGTTTTTGACTGCAGCTGGTGCTTCGCTGGTGTTTTTTTTCAAAGACATGCATCGGAAATGGTTCGATGGCATGCTGGGCTTCACCGGAGGTGTGATGGTGGCAGCGAGCTTTTGGTCGCTGTTGGCGCCCGCGATTGAGATGTCTGACGGGGATGGCTTCAAGCGAGTGGTCCCTGCAGCTGTAGGATTTGGTTTGGGCGCGCTTTTCATTTTCTTTTTGGATCGCTTGACGCCGCACTTGCACATCAATTTTTCAAAAGATGAAGCCGAAGGGCCGAAAACGGACTGGCACCGATCGACGTTGCTCGTTCTCGCCATTACGCTTCACAACATTCCAGAAGGATTGGCGGTGGGTGTGCTGTTTGGCGCTGCCGCTCTCGGCTTGGACGGAGCAACAGTGGGAGCTGCAGTTGCCTTGGCGATTGGCATTGGCATCCAGAATTTTCCTGAGGGTTTGGCGGTGAGTATGCCGCTCCGACGTCAGGGTGTTTCTCGCGGTCGATCGTGGTGGTTTGGGCAGCTTTCAGCAGTGGTGGAGCCAATCGCCGGAGTTGCAGGAGCTATTCTGGTGATGCAGATTCAGCCGATCTTACCGTATGCATTGGCTTTTGCCGCGGGCGCGATGATCTTCGTGGTGGTCGAAGAGGTAATCCCAGAAACCCAGCGTGATCGATATACGGACTTTGCAACCCTCGGATTTATTGGAGGGTTTTTGGTCATGATGGCCTTGGACGTTGGGCTAGGCTGAACGAATGTTGGTGCTCAGTCAAATGACATGTTGAGTCCTTGAAACCATCCGGAACTCATCATGAGTAGGGTGTGATTGGATTGAGGGACTTGATTCCACCTTTCTTGGAGCGATGTCAACGAGTGAACCACCTCAATGGAAGGATGAGCGCCAAAGCAAAGTTGGATAAATTCAGGGTCGAGAGGAGGCATTTTCTTGTGTTCCAGCACGGCGGGATCATAATAAACCACGGCGTGATCTGCGCTGTTCAAGGTGTCCTTGTAGGTATGAAGGAAGTCCCTGTTGAGACTGGAAAACGTATGCAATTCAAAAAAAGCGGTCAATGGGCGGTGAGGATAGGATGCTTTGACGCCTGAAACGGTGGCTTTGACTTTGGAAGGCGCATGAGCAAAATCCCGAAACGCACGGAAGTCAGAATGGGAATGCAAAGGTTCCAAGCGTCTCGATGCCCCTTTAAAATCAGCGATTGATTGATCGAAATCGGCTGTTGCAATCCCCATGGCTGAGGCGAGCGTTCGAGCTCCAGAAACGTTTTGGATGTTGTGAGAACCGATGAGGTCTGTGGACATGGAGGTGCCGTCGTCCCATTGCACAGACATGGCTCCGCTTTCCAATGGCTCGTGAGCGGGCGTTCTGTATGGAATAAGCTGAATGTCTTCTCGATGGGTTTCCTGCATCAAGGTGCTCAACGTCGTGTCATCCTCGCACCAAACGAGTGTGGCTTCTGGGGCGAGTGTTGCGATGAATTGCCGAAATTGATCTAGGTAAATGGCCTCGGTACCAAAGACATTGATGTGATCCCAGGCAATTCCCGTTAGAATCGCAAAATGTGGACGGTACCAAAAAAACTTGGGCCTGCGGTCGATGGGCGAACTCAGATACTCATCTCCCTCAAAAATGGCTCGTTCCAATTGGGGGTCCAATAGGACCATTCGGTCAAAGCCATCAAGTTGGGCGCCCACCATGAAGTTGACGGGTTGATTCAGCTTGCTTAGGACGTGCAAAAGCATAGAGGTAATGGTTGTCTTCCCATGCGATCCACCGATGACGATACGTTCTTGCTCGGCCGTAGCGTTAAAAAGAAATTCGGGATATGACTGGACCGAGATGCCTAAATCCTGAGCATGCAACAATTCCGGGTTGTCTGTACGCGCGTGCATGCCCAAAATAACGGCATCAAGGTCTTTGGAAATTTTTTCCGGAAACCATCCGTCACGGTGAGGAAGGAGGCCGGCCGCGAGCAATCTGCTTCGAGAGGGCTCTAAGATTTGATCGTCTGATCCTGTGACGTCGTGGCCTGCATCAAGTAGCGCCAAGGCCAAGTTGTGCATGGCGCTTCCTCCAATGGCAATAAAGTGAATCCGCATACTGCAAGTTGGCCAAGGAACGGCGTTCATTTGATGTGCAATGGGAGAGATGCGAACACCTTAGCTTTGAAAGCAAACAGGGCATCGAACATGGTCAAATTCACTCCAGTCATTGAATTCATTTCAGCAATGCGCATGCATCAAGTTGCTTTTCGATGGATTCGAGATCGACATCATCAAGTTTGGTACGCATATGCCATGGTCTTGGCGCTTTTGGTGTTCGCATTCAATTGGTGGGGCATGCATGTTTTTCATCAGTGGATTGAAGGGCATCTCGTCCGCTTGGGGGTTGGGGAATTTGTTTCATCTTGGACGGATCAAGCGGACATTCAGTCAGTCCAGATTGGTCAGGTGACAAGGTGGCAATCTTATATGGATCAAGCCGTTGAGGTTGTTTTTAAATTTGTTTTTTGGGTTTTGGCCATCTGGTTTGAAATTAAAACCATGAAATATGTTTTGTTGGCATTGAGTGGTCCCTTTGTATCCTGGGTTTCGGAGCAAACTGAATCAAATATTACGGGTGTTGCCGCCGAGTTCAATGCATTGGTTTGGAGTAGAGATCTGATTCGCAGTGTTGTTTTTTCTGCGATTCTATTTTTCGCTGAAATCGCTGTTTCAATGCTGTCATTGGGTAGCGTGTTAGTCTCATGGGTGTTTTTTCCGGCGCTGGCTCCGATTTTTTCGGTGTCTGCTATTATCCTTGAGGTCGTCCTGAGTTCGTTTGTTTTTGGGATGGCTTCATTTGATCCTGTTTGGGAACGAAAAGGCCTTGGGTTTCGGAGTAGATTCAGTCGAGCGTGGTCCGATAAATGGAAATTAATGGGGCTCGGACTGCCTTTTCACATGGCCATGGCAACGCCATTTATTTCGGCTTTTTTGGCGCCCATTTTTTTACCTATTTTGAGTGGGGTAGGAGCTGTTTTGATTGTTATGAGATCGGAAAATGAGCAGTTTTACTCTTGAAAATGTGATGTATTGTGTCATTCACAGTGATTGAAATGGACGCGTTTCCAAGTCGATGGAATTGTTTCGAATGCGTGAATTAAATAGGCTTTTATGGCAAAGTCACGGATTGTTGAGACAGTAATGGGTTTAAGACTTCGTTGGTTTTTGCGGCTGAATGTTCGACGAAACTTTGATTTGAGTAAATTAAGCGCTACTTTTACTCATCCAATTATTACTGCGATGAAATCCTTATTTCACATCCAAGCGTTCTTTTCTCTTGTCTTATTATTCACTTTTTCGGTGAATATGAATAACACGTTTGCACAAACTCTAGTTGATTCCTCAGTTTATGATCTTCACGTAACAGGAAATAATTTTAATTTAGATTTAAATCATGTCAAGTTGGACCGAACGTTGGATACGTTGGTTTCTCGTACGGATTTGTTACGCGGCGATGCTGAGGCCTCAAAAGCGACTACTGATTCGTTGAGAGCGACTTCTGATTCGTTGGTAATAGCTGTCGCAGGGAATGACACAGAGCTTGACAGCATTTTTGCTCGTGCTGACTCGATCATCAATGTTCTTTATTGGAATGAAGCGGACGGAGTACTTTCCCACGACGCTGCTATTGACTCAGTTGATGTTGATGGTGTTTTTCAAGTAAATGGTAATACAGATCTGAACGATAGCTTGGATGTTGCATTGAACGCGAATTTCCAGTTAGAGGCTCACGTAGGCGACAGCTTGGTCGTAGCGGGCAACACTGATTTGAACGGAACATTGGATGTCACGGGCGCTACCGGCGTTGATGGTGACTTCGACGTGGC
>CALGEI010000202.1 GCA_937881575.1 uncultured Flavobacteriales bacterium
GAACCGTTCCACCCGACTCCGGGTTCGGGTTGTGAGGAACGCCCGAGTAAGAGCGCAATGAACCAACGGCCGCTTTACGAGAGGCTTTGAATTGCACGTCTTGACCTGAGCCGAGCACCGAATTGTAGTCTTCATAGTTGTTGAAGCCATAAGCCAGCACCATGAAGTAGTACGTCATGTGGTTGACCAAACGGTTGTCACCTTGTGCGAATGCATCCGTGGTGACACTCATGCTATGGAAAACACCGTCGTTGGCTCCGTTTGACATGAGCGTCGGTACAGGCAGGTCCATATCATTGTCTTGGATGTAATTGATCACCAAGTCCACGTCATTTTGGACATCGCATTGAGCAATCAAACGCGCCATATCAATATCTCCGAGATCTGCAGCGCTGACCTCTGAATTTTTCACTTGGTAGACCAGATAGCCTTCGAAGTCATATGAACGCGTGAGCGTGTCGTATAGATTGCCTTCAATGTCAAACTTGGGAATTCCTGGATCCAACTGCAAATAATCTTCGCGGTAGTTGTTGGACAATGGATTATCGTTGGTCAGATAGAGAATCAACTCATTCTCCAGTTCCTGGATCGTGACATCGGGAGCATCTGGACCGGAAACAATTTCGAAGCAATTGTCAAACAAAGCTTGTGCCTTGTCGTCGGCGATCTGCATGAGTTTGACAGATTCTGAAGGATCTCCAGCGGTGGCTCGTGCCCAAACAACACCGACTGTGATGTTGTTGTAGTCTCCAGGTTCCAAGGTAAAGGGTCCCGCAGCTTGAATGAAACGACGGTCCGCAGGAGGATTGCCGGAAGTGACCTCTGTCCAAGGCTCGACTTCCACACCGCCCGTGCCCCAGGAGTCGGGGTCCGTAGCGCCAGGGAAGAAGTAGTCTGCCGGAATGTCAAGATTGGCTCCTGTTGCAGCTGAGACACCGTCTCCGCCATAAGCCATCTTTTGTCCATTCTTCCAAATACCGTTCATGTAGTTGTAGTAATGCAACGGAGTGCTCGGCTCACCATTGATTGGATTGCCCGAGTTGTTGTAGTAGACAAAACGACGCATACCGAAACGCTCATTGTCTTCAACACCATCACCATAACCGATTCCAATCCCTTCGTATGGGATGCCCAATGAATCGACCGCATCTGTAAAGACACTTGTTAGAGGGTTGTCAACGGAATCCTCGTCTTGGTAAGGACCTTCAAAAAAGTCCAAACCGACGGCTGGCGGGTTGGTGCCATAACCCTGTGAAGATGAGGAAGGTTCGTCATCTGCATCACCGTTGTAGGCGTACCCCAAACCACGCTGTACGTCACAACCCACATAGTCATCGGTCGCGGTACCCACGTCCGCATCCACCCACACTCCGAAGTATGTTTTTGAAAGCGTCTGGGTTCCTTGGTTGATCAAGACATAGTTGTAAAACGTCATGTTGTTCACTTCGTCATTCGTAGAGAATGCGAAAGCTTGCGCTCGAATCTCCATGCCGATGGGCTCACCTTGCGACTCCGAGTGTACATTCCCTTTGTCGTTGAAGATCCAGTAGAAATTCCGGTCACCAAACAAAGGAACTTGGTCTGTTCTTCGACGCTCTTTGCAATCAATTTCCTGCAAAAAGTCATACCACGGGTAGTCACCAGCGGAAGGGTCATAGAATCCATTTCCATCGTAATCCAAGAATGGAGAGAGATAGAAATCTTGATTCAACGCCGTGTTTCCGTGCGCTGGATAATCATAGAAGTAAGAAGGAATCGCATACCCATCCGGGAAGAGCTCCGCCATGTCGCATTCTGGGTCCGCCTGACAATCGAAGTACTGGCGATGACGCTCAGCGTCGGCTCGCGTTGAAATGAAAAAGTCATCGTAGTCATCGCAGGTGTCTGAATCCACTTCGGCAGAGCCGTCATTGGTCAAAGGACCTGTCCAGAAATCATTGCCATTTCGGAAACGCAAGGCGGCCAATTTTAACTGTTGGTCAGGGCTGATTCCGCCCATCCACAATGCACCTGCATAAAGTGAGCTGACGCCACCCCCTTTTGGTACTTCATAGGATGCTTGGCTGGTCGCCCGGTTTTGCCACATGGAACCACCGGTCTCAATGAGCGCGCGGACGTTGTTCCATTCCAAATCGCGCAAGGCGGTGGCTGGAGCACAAGCTGCAGCGCGAGTCGCTGGTTCAGCAGTGACTTGATGGTCGCTATTGTGGGCTCCAGGGCCTTCTGGTCCGACATACTTATAAGCAAATGCCGACGTGCTCAATAGAGCAGCTGTGAGGAAGAGGGTAATGCGCATGGTCAAATCAGAAGTCAAATTTCACACCCAAACGAATGGTTCGCGGAACCCCAATGTTGAACGGATTGTCTACATACATGCCGTAGTAATTCCGGAAAGACTCAGGGTTGTTTTGGGAATTGATCAAAGGTTGGTACTGGGCGGCAGCGAGGTAGCCATCGTCATCTGCAACACCGGTAAAGCGGTACACCGAGTTGATGTTCCGGGTGTTGAGCAAGTTGCCAATCCAGAAGTAAACATTGATGTTGTAATTGCTAGCGTCGTCCCCTTCGCCTTTCGAGATGGCCCAATTTTTGTCGATGTTGAGGTCGAGGTTGAACTGCCAAGGCAAACGGCTTCCGTTGATGGAACCTTCAGTGGAAGGGCTGATCTCACCGGTGATCGGAGTCGCAATTGTCGAAGCGGTGTATGGAGTACCAGAACCGAGATTCGAAATGAAGTTAATGCCCGTGTTGGCGAGCAACTGAATTTGACGAGACGTGCCGTCTGCATTCCTGCCAACCGTCAAAACAGGTCCATTGTAATCACTCCCCGCCCCGTAGCGGTAGTCTACATTGGCTACGATGCGGTGACGCTGGTCGTAGTTGAATGGTTGAATTGAGCGAAGATTCGGAAGACCGGCGTTGATCAAAGCCAAGGCAGTGGTGGTGGTCGAACCTGTACCGTCTGCAAACTGCAGGGTGTAGCTGGCATTCAATCGGATGTTGCCTGTTCGACGCAAGTCATAGCTCAACGTCAAGCCCTTGACTGTACCGAAGTCCAAGTTGCCATACGCCTTATACGGTCGTGGGAAGGCACCTGTGAAATTCCGTACCTGGATCATGTCGCGCATCTCCTTGTAGAAGGCCGAAATCTTCAAGCTGGAAGTTTTGGACAAGACCTGCTGGAATCCCAATTCGTAGTCGATGGTTTTCTCAGGGCGCAAGTCAGGATTTGAAATCAAATTGTCACGTGACTCAATGAAGAAGTAATCGATGGGGGAGAAGCGGTTGTTCGACGTTGGCCGCTGCGTCAAAATGTCATAATGAGCAAAGAAAACGGCCTCGTCACTGATGTTGAACGAGAAAGCAATCCGCGGCATGATGTTGATCTGTGGCTCATAATCCTTAAAGGCTTCAGAGTCCAATTCCTTATCGGGTCCACCTACCAGCCAAGGTGCTGGGTACACCTCATTGACCGCGAGGATGTCCGGATCATTGATTTCTGTTCCAACAGCATTGAACCACGTGTCGCCATCACGGTAACCAACGATGGCCGTTGGGCTATCCAATGCGTCCACATAAACGGCGAAGTCGTCGCCGATGTTCTCTGGAATGACGGTGCCGTCTTGCAATTGATTCAACAAATCACCACTCAAATCTCCCACCTTGTAGTTTTGTCCAATCACATAAGGATCCTTCAATACTTGTTGGTTGGCGTCGAAGCGGTCGACACGCACACCGATGTTGAAGATGATGTCGTCAAAAGTGAACTTGTCCATGACGTAACCCGAAATGTAAATCGGCTCATAGGCTTGAATGGGTCGCGTGAAATACCCGGCTTCATTCTTCTCATCGAAGAAGTCCTCTAATGTTGGTCG
>CALGEI010000203.1 GCA_937881575.1 uncultured Flavobacteriales bacterium
CGGTCTTTCATAAAGATTTAGAACAAACGATTACAAGCGCCATGGCGAAGAAAAATCAGACGGATGAGTCGAACTTGCTGAATGTGGACGAGGTCTACACAAAAACAGAGCAATTCGTTGATAAAAATAGAAGTGCTTTAACCTACGGTGTAGGGGGGCTTGTTGTGGTCATTTTAGGCGTTTTGGCTTACCAAAGCTTTGTAGTGACACCTGCTGAAAATGGCGCTGAAGAAGCGGCTTGGAGAGCAGAGTCATACTTTGAAATGGATTCGTTGGATCTCGCCGCTTATGGCGATGGCTACGAAGCTGGATTGGAGGAGATCATGGCTTCTGAGTCAGGGACAAGCGCTGGGACACGCGCGGCATATCGCATGGGTGTATTCCATCGCGATGCGGGCGCTTTTGAAGACGCCATTGCAGCCTTCGAACAGGTCGATTTTTCCGATGAAGTCATTCAGGTTTTGAGCACAGGAAACATCGGCGATTGCTATGTTGAATTGGGAGATTATGCTGCGGCACTCAACCATTTTGAAAAGGCGGCCTCTTTGGCTTCTTCTGGCTTAGCTGAGTCCGTGTTGGCTCCTATGTTCCTATACAAAGCAGCCATCGTCGAAATTGAATTGGGCGATATGGGAAGCGCGCAAAAGAAACTCAATCGCATTGTTGCTGATTACCCCAAGAGTCAGCAATTCAATACGGCCAAAGGGTTGGTGAGTTCGTTGAACAAAAGCTAACTGAACATGGCGACTACAGGTCACAACCTGAGCGATTACGACAAGTCCAACTTGCCCAATGGTGCCCACTTTCGAGTGGGCATCGTTGTTTCCAAATGGAATGACTCCATTACTTCCGGACTGTTAGAGGGAGCCCTCGAGGTGCTTTATGCCGCCGGAGTCCCAAAGGACCAGTGCATTGTGCAGGCCGTTCCTGGAGCGTTTGAATTGCCCATGGCGTGCCAATGGATGCTAGAAAGCACTCCTGAAGTCGATGCCGTTATTGCGATTGGGGCAGTCATTCGAGGAGAAACTGCACACTTCGACTACGTCTGCCAAGCGGCATCAACCGGGATTCTTCGAGCGGGAATGGACAGTGGAAAGCCAGCCATCTTCTGCGTACTCACAGATGATCATATGGAGCAATCGATTGCACGATCCGGAGGAGCATTGGGCAACAAAGGAATTGAAGCTGGCGTGGCCTGCCTTGAGATGTTGGCCTTGAAACATCGCATATTCGCATCCTGATTATGATCTCACGATTGGTGTCTTTTTGCAAGCGGCAACCGCTTGTCGCTATTCTAGCGCTCGCCCTGATCCTTCGCTTATCTGCCGTTTGGAACTCTACGGGATACTTGATGCATGACGATCATTTTCTCGTTGTGGAGACGGCGGCTTCATGGGCTGTCGGCCAAGACTACAATCAATGGCTTCCGAGCGCTCAATTGGCGGCGGGAATTGAAAATCCAGCGCCCCATCAAGCGAACTTGGCCTACCCAGGGGTCGTCTGGTTGGTTTTCAAAGGTTTCCATTCCATTGGAATTGAACATCCCTCGACACAGATGCTCCTGTTGCGACTGCTGCATGCTTTGTATAGTCTACTGATCGTTTATTTTGGGTATTGTATTGCGTTCCGCGTCGCCGATCGGCGCACAGCCATTTGGAGTGGATTGGCTCTCGCGGCTCTGGCCTTACTCCCAAACCTGAGTGTCCGTCAATTGGTGGAAGTCATTTGTATTCCACCACTTATGTGGTCAACATGGGTTATCGTTCGCACCGACATCCACCAAAGGACCGCCGGCACTTGGCTTCTCGCAGGAGTCGGCTTGGGTCTTGCCACAACACTTCGCTATCAATGCGGAATCTTTGGAATCGGCTTGGCAGCAGCCATCCTCTGGGAAGCACCCACCAACCAACGTTGGCGTGCCGTCACATCCATTGCTTGGCTAGGAGGCTCTTCTCTCATCGTCTTTTCAATCGGTCAAGCTCAGGACGTCATCCTCTGGGGGCGACCATTTGCTCAATTGCAAGCGTATTTCGGTTACAACACCACCCACTCAGGAGGGTATCCGCAAGGCTATTGGCACCAATACATTTGGACGCTTCTTGGCCTGCTCATCCCTCCTTTTTCCTTTGCTTGGCTGTTCGGCTATTTTCGGGAATTCAAGCGGCATGCGCTGCTCGTTCTTCCCGCCTTGGCCTTCCTTGTTTTTCACAGCTATTTCCCGAACAGGCAAGAGCGTTTTATTTTGCCGGCCGTGCCCTTTATCATCATTGCCGGCACCGTGGGGTGGATTCGGTTTCGAGATGCTTCGGCCTATTGGAAACGCCATCGAGTTTTAGAGAAACGCGTGCTGATCGTTGGTGTCGTTTTCAATGCACTTTTGGTCACAGGATTCACCCTTGTGGAAGGCAAGAAATCCCGAGTTGATTCCATGTTGGCACTCTATGAATTTGGAGACGTGGACAACTTTCTGGTTGTGCATGTGGACACCCATTCCCAACCGCCGCAATTCTACTCCGGAGCGTGGCAGCGTTATTGGACGAGCGATTCTGGAACGGACATTGTCAACCATCAGCAGGTCATGTGCCAATCTTCAAACCGGGCATTCCCCAATTACATCCTGTTTTTTGGAGATACGCATTTGGGAGAATCCATTGAGGCTTATCAAAAAGTCTATCCATCCATGGCGTACGTTCAGCAGACTCCACCGGGCAAGTGGGACCAGTTCATCTCTTGGCTAAACCCTGTGAATACAGTAGAACGCGTTCTCATATACAAGGTGGATCCTACCTCAGAGTGCGAGGCTTTATCCTCTTCAGCGCTTCTAGATAGCTGATTGCTTTCGGAACCTTCTCACGTTGTAATTTCGCGGCATGAATGGAACCCTCTCTTCTTCTTTTCAGCGTGTGACATTGAGTCTCTTCGCTGGAATCTTTTTGCTTTGTTCACACAGTTGGGCGCAATATCCCGGGTATCAGCAAGGTGCTGATTATACGATGACCATTGATTTGGACACCACGCTTCATCAGTACCACGGAACCATGACGGTGGTCCTGAAGAACAATAGTCCCGATGCTCTGAAACAAGCCTATTTCCATTTGTTTTTCAATGCCTTCCAACCGGGCAGTATGATGGACATTCGCTCGCGAAACATTGTGGATCCGGACTCCCGAGTTGGTGATCGAATTGGCAATCTTCCCGAAAATGAATGGGGCTGGATTGAAGTCGAAAGTCTCCAAGTCAACGGCAAGGCGGTTCAATTCGATCACGATGGAACGCTGCTCGACGTCACACTCAACACTCCCATTGGCTCGGGCAAAAAAGCCACATTTACCATGGAGTGGGACGCTCAAGTCCCCCGTCAAATTCGACGGAGCGGCTGGATGAACAAAGAAGGCATCGAATATTCCATGACGCAGTGGTATCCCAAATTGTGCGAGTACGATCACGATGGATGGCACACGGAGCCGTACATCGGACGCGAGTTCCACGGAATTTGGAGCGACTATGATGTCACCATCAATCTCCCCGCTGGATACCTCGTTGGAGGAACGGGGACGCTCAATGGCCAAGAGGACGCATCCATATCATCTGGAGCATGGCATTTCACGGCAGAAAACGTCATCGATTTCGCTTGGGCAGCCGATCCGGACTACATCCACACAACGGAACAGCTTGATGATGTGACCTTGAATTTCTATCATCAAGCCAATCCAGATTTCGACAG
>CALGEI010000204.1 GCA_937881575.1 uncultured Flavobacteriales bacterium
TGGGAGACACTAAATGAAAACGCCTGCAAATCAATGACTTGCAGGCGCTTTTGTAGCCCGTAGGGGCTGCCAACTATCGAGCATTGACAAGCCTTTCAGCGCCTTTCAAATTGTAATTGTTCCCGTTGTTGTGCCAAATGGAGGTGGTTTTTGGGAGGGTGATTCAGTGGGACTGGGACGGCTGAAAAGTTGACCAAGGATCAATCGATTCATCACGGCCGATTGTCCTGATTCTGAACCACATGATTTGACGAACGAAACGAAAACATCGTAATTTTCGGATAGAATTAGCACCTTACTGTATTATTGCTACCCACAATAACTCACCCGCAACGCATGAATCATTTTTCCGTTTTTGTCTTTGCCGGGGCGCTGCTTTCCTTGTGCAGCTGTCAAGAAACTGCGTCTTCTTCCCCCGCGGAATACCGGAATTGGAGTTGCACGTACGAAGCCCTCGTCATTCCGGATGCGCAGGGCACCCTGTTCATCATTGGAGGGGGGAGCCGGCCACTAGATCTCATGGCCGGCGTGGTCCAGCGGCTTCCCTCCAAGGACGCTTTGGTCATCGTGCTACCGATGGCGAGTTCAGAGCCCGACACCGCTTTGTATTACGGCATCAAGCCCCTGGTGGAATTGGGATGCACCAATGTCCATGGGATGAACTTGAAGGCCGGAGCCTACGGTGAAGCACAGCTCGACAGCATCCGACAGGCAAAAGGTTTTTATTTGTGCGGAGGAGATCAAGCGCAATTCATGGCAGTGGCACAAGGTCCAATCCAAGAGGCCATCCAAGAGGCTTTTCGCCGCGGGGCAATCGTATCGGGAAGCAGCGCCGGTGCCGCCATGATGAGCCAGGTCATGATCACCGGGGATGAACAAAAAGAACCGAAATATGAACCCACCTACAGCCGAATTGAAACCAATAACGCGGTCTACGGAGAGGGCCTTGGTCTTTTACAACAAGCCATCATCGACCAACATTTCATCGAACGCAGCCGATACAACCGCGCATTGACGGCACTTCACGATCACCCTGGCTTGCCGGTATTCGGAATTGGTGAAGCCACCGCTTTGGTGATTGAGCCCGGGGGAATCAGCATCGAAGGAGCCGGCCAAGTGGTCCTGTTCCATCCCAATTCCGGAAAGGTCAACGAGCGCGACCAAATCCATTTTGACAATTTGCGGCTCGACGTATTCCTCGCCGGGGACACCTTGCCTTAAGGCTGTTGATACGGCCCAAACATCGCCACTTCCCTGCCTTCTGGGTGAGACCACGCTCGGAACATTCCGGCGCTATTGAAGACCAGCGCCACGTGACCCTGGGCATCTACCGCCACGACACCGCCGTCTCCACCCAAAGCCCCCATTTCATCAAAGATGGTATGTTCACATGCCGCTTCCAGCGATTTTCCGCCATACAGCATTTGGGAGTGAATGTCTTGTGCCACACCCGTGCGGATGAAGAACTCGCCCCAGCCCGTTGCGGACACCGCACAGGTTCGATCATCCGCCCAAGTCCCCGCTCCGATGATGGGGCTATCCCCGATCCGACCATGCCTTTTGTAGGTCATGCCGCCGGTAGAAGTGGCTGCCGCCAAATGCCCGTCGCGGTCCAAAGCCACGCATCCCACGGTTCCCCGCTTTTCCTCCAAAGGAACCGGTAAATCGCCTTCGCGTTCGGCAGCGCCTAAGTAGCGATCATAAGCCTTGGTCGTATGAAACCATTCGGGCGGTGCGGTTTCTGCCCCTTGGGTTTTGGCGAATTCACTCGCCCCATTGCCACTGAAAAATACGTGTTCACTCGAATCCATGGTAGCGCGCGCCACGGAGATCGGGTGCCCATAGCCGCTCAATCCGGTCACCGCACCGCAATTTCGGGTAGCACCATCGGCGATGGAGGCATCCAATTCATGGGTTCCTTCCGCCGTAAAAACCGCCCCCCGTCCCGCATTGAATAGCGAGTCGTCTTCCAACAAACGCACCACCGCTTCCACTACATCCAAAGCCGGGGCACCGGCAGCCAATTGGGCTTCACCCAATGACAGCGCAGCTTCCAAAGAAGCGGTATAGAGCGTTTGCATTTCCAGGGACATGCTTTCCTCCCCAAAGTGGCCTGCACCGCCATGAATGACGATGGCCCATGGCCGCGCGGGGCTTTCTGCAGGTGCCGCTAATTCTAACGGTTCCGGTGCCGTTTGACATGCAGTCCACAAAACCGCCCATCCCATGATCCAAATTGTTCGCATGCAAGGAAGGTACAACGAGGAGATCCTTCATGAAAACCATGCTCCTGAATTCTTTAAACTGCCGAGATTTGCGGGGCCATTACGTGAAAATCCGATCCCGTTCGTGACCGCCTCGCGGGGTCGTGGGTGGGACCTTTTGGGAGACCCTAAAACAAATCGCCTGCAAATCAGTGACTTGCAGGCGATTTTGTAGCCCGTAGGGG
>CALGEI010000205.1 GCA_937881575.1 uncultured Flavobacteriales bacterium
CAAAACGTTAGCAAGCCCAAAAAGTACATCGGCAAACGTGGACGGGAGTTTCGCTTCGGATTGCCCAACAGCGAATGGTACGTCAAGTCGCCTTCGGAAATGCGCAAGCTGTTTGCGGACCTGCCTGAAGCATTGGCGCTCACATCTGAAATCGCGGAGGGGTGCGAATCGTATGTATTGGAACGGGATGTCTTGCTCCCTGCGTTTGACATTCCAAAAGACTTTGTTCATCCCGAGGATGCGACTGATGGCGGAAAACGCGGTGAGAATGCCTATTTGCGGCACTTGACCTATCTCGGCGCAGACAAGCGCTACACGGAGATTACCGAAGAGATCCGACAGCGTCTGGACTTCGAACTGGAGACGATTGAACGAACCGGCTATCCCGGTTATTTCTTGATTGTTCAGGACTTCACTTCGGCAGCACGAGAAATGGGCGTGAGTGTTGGACCCGGACGGGGTTCCGCGGCTGGATCTGCGGTGGCCTATTGCGTCGGGATCACCAACATGGATCCCATTGCCTATGATTTGCTGTTCGAGCGATTCCTGAATCCCGATCGGGTGAGTTTGCCCGATATCGACATTGACTTTGATGACGAAGGCCGGGGCAAGGTCATCGATTATGTGATCAACAAATACGGTGCGAATCAAGTAGCACAGATCGTCACGTACGGTTCGATGGCGGCCAAGAGTTCCATCCGAGATACAGCGCGTGTCCTCGAGTTGCCCTTGGCTGATGCCGATCGTTTGGCCAAGCTGATGCCCGACATCAGCTTGAAAAAGCTGTTTAGTCTCGATGATAAAACATTGAAGGAAAAGTTGCGCGGTGCGGAAGGCTTGGAGCAAGTCAACGCCATCAAGGAGATCGCCAAACGCCACACGTTGGAAGGCCAGACCTTGCAGATGGCTCGGGTGTTGGAAGGCAGTTTGCGCAATACAGGGATCCACGCTTGTGGCGTCATCATCACGCCTTCAGACATCACCAATTATGTCCCGGTCGCCGTAGCGAAGGACAGTGAGATGGCCTGCACCCAATTTGACAACGCCGTTGCGGAAGATGCCGGTTTGTTGAAGATGGACTTCTTGGGATTGAAAACGCTGACCATCATCAAAGATGCCGTCCGCAACGTCAAGGATCGTCATGGCATCTTGCTGGATCCGGATACGTTTCCCATGGATGATGTGAAAACGTACGAGCTGTTCCAACGAGGGGAGACCATTGGTATTTTCCAATACGAATCCGCGGGTATGCAGAAATACCTCAAGGAACTCAAGCCAACGGTGTTTGGAGACTTGATTGCGATGAACGCGTTGTACCGTCCAGGACCGTTGGAGTACATCCCGTCGTTCATCCGCAGAAAGCATGGGACTGAACCGATCTCATACGACGTGGAGGCGTGCAAGGAGTATTTGGAGGAGACTTACGGCATCACGGTCTACCAGGAGCAGGTCATGCTCTTGTCTCAGAAATTGGCTGGATTCACCAAGGGTGAGGCCGACACGCTGCGGAAAGCGATGGGAAAGAAGAAGGCTGATTTGATTGCCAAGATGAAGCCGCAATTCTTATCCCAAGGTGCTGAACGAGGACATCCCGCAGACCGCTTGGAAAAAATATGGACCGATTGGGAAGCCTTCGCGGCGTATGCCTTCAACAAGTCGCACTCTACCTGCTATGCGTGGATTGCCTATCAGACGGCGTACTTAAAGGCCAACTATCCGGCGGAATACATGGCCGCTGTGCTCTCCAATAACATGAGTGACATCAAACAAGTCACCCTATTCATGGAGGAATCCCGTCATCGGGGCATTCCAGTATTGGGTCCTGACGTCAACGAATCCATTTTCAAATTTCGGGTCAATCAGAAGGGCGCGATTCGATTCGGATTGGGCGCCATGCGCGGGGTGGGCGAAGGGGCTGTAGAGGCGATCATTGCGGGCCGCGAGGACGGCTCGCAGGAATACAAAAGTCTCTTCGACTTCGCGCGTCGTGTGAATCCCAAGGATGTCAACAAGCGGGTATTCGAGGCGCTGGCCTTGGGCGGAGGATTCGATGGATTCGAGGGGATTCATCGGGCGCAGTATTTTGCTCAGGATGAAAAAGGGCGTGCGTTGATTGAGCTCGCGGCGCGCTATGGAGCGGGCCATCAGGATGCCGAAAATTCAGCACAGGCCTCGCTGTTTGGCGGCATGGAAGAAATGGAAATGCCTGAGCCGGCCATTCCAGTGTGCGAACCATGGGAACAAATGGACCTGCTCGCGCGTGAACGGGAGATCATTGGAGTCTACATCTCGGGGCATCCGTTGGACCAATTCCGTTTCGAGATGAAGCATTTGTGCACGCCGCAAGAAGGGTTGCAAGCTTTGGATTCCATGCTTCCGCTCAAGGGGCGAGAGTTGCGATTTGCAGGGCGCATTGTGGAGGCTTCACATCGCATTGCGAAGTCGGGTAAGCCCTTTGGGAGCTTCATGATTGAAGATTACCACGGCAGTCAAAAATTCATGTTGTTCGGAGAGGATTACTTGCGATTCAAAGACTTCTGCGTAGAAGGTTGGTTTGTCTTCATCAAAGGGAGCGTGGAGCAACGCCGTTTCCGCGATGACCCCCATGACGTAGAATTCAAAGTCCGGAACATGGAGTTGCTCGCCGATGTCCGCGAGAAGATGGTGAGTCGATTGCGGTTGCAAGTGGATTTGCAGGCCTTGAATGAAGAAATTGCGGATGCCGTGTCCCGTTTGATCGAAGACCATCCAGGTCCGGTGGGGCTGACACTAGAAATTCACGATGTCGATTCAGGATTGGAGATGCCGAGTCGGACGAAGCGTGTTGCGGTTTCCGACTCGTTCGTGGAACGGTTGGAAGAACTGGTGACCCAGGGCGCCGTGCAGTACCGATTGGAGACCGGTCGATGAATCTCGAGACGTTTAGATGGGCTGAGAAGGAAATTTTCAACCAAACTTTGCAAAAAAGGTGGAAAAGTGACGTCAACTCGAAGGGGGTGGTGGTCAATCCGAATGGCTTGCGGCAATACCTTTGAAACTCAAACCGCGTGACAAGCGCAAAATGACCGAACTATGGCTGTAGAATTTACCGACCAGAACTTTGAAGCCTTGGCGTTGAAAAGCGACAAGCCTGTGATTGTTGATTTCTGGGCAGAATGGTGTGGACCTTGCCGCATGGTAGGGCCTGTCGTTGAAGAGATTGCCAATGACTACGGAGACCGCGCTGTCGTAGGCAAAGTCAATGTAGACCAGTATGGAGACATTAGCATGAAATACGGTGTACGCAACATCCCGACCATCTTGTTTTTGAAAAACGGAGAGGTTGTGGACAAGAGCGTTGGCGCCGTCCCAAAGAACGTTTTGGTGGAGAAGCTTGAAGCGCTCCTCTAACCGTAGACTGCACATTGCGATTCACAACGCATGGAAGTCCCTACTGGCAACGGTGGGGACTTCTTCGTTTTACTCTGTTCGCTTAAGGAAGCCACAACTCGGAGATTGGCTTCGTTGATTCCATTTTGATGCTTCACCACCCGGCATTGATGCCGTAACTTGCCTTTTATGCCTGCTTCCATGGATCCTTCTTTATTGCAACGCTTCGGCCGCCTCGAGTTTTTGGCTCGCCAAGCGGTAGAGGGCTTTATTACGGGCCTGCACAAAAGCCCATTTCACGGCTTCAGTGTAGAGTTTGCGGAACATCGATTGTACAACCCAGGGGAATCCACCCGGCACATCGATTGGAAGCTCTTTGCACGCACAGACAAGTTGTTTGTGAAGCGGTATGAGGAAGAAACCAATTTGCGTTGCCAGCTCGTGGTTGACTGCAGTGGGTCCATGTGGTATCCCGCCGAAGTGGACCCCCATGGTTCTGAGATGAACAAGCTGAAGTTTGCCATTCACAGCAGCGCTGCCTTGATGGAGATGTTTCGTCGACAGCGTGATGCTGTGGGGTTGAGCTTGTTCAGCGAAACGTTGGAGCAACACATCCCCGCCAAATCATCTTCTTCGCACATGCGCATGGTGTACCATGCCTTGGAGCAATTGTTGGATGCTTCGAATACAAAGCGCAATGCGACGGCTGCAGTGGAATCTTTGCACCAGATCGCAGAGGCGTGTCCTCGCAGGTCTTTGGTGGTCGTATTCAGTGATCTATTGGATCGAGGAGGGGATGTGGATGCGATGATGGCCGCTTTGCAGCATTTGCGGCACAACAAACACGAGGTGGTTATTTTTCACATCTTGGATGGACAGACGGAGATCGACTTTGATTTTCCTGATCGTCCAACGGTATTTAAGGATTTGGAGACAGGGGATGAGGTCCGTTTGCATCCGTCCGAGGTGCGGGATGTCTATCGTGAACGGATGGGTGCTCTGCGGAAAGACTTGGAGGTCCGGTGCGCTCAATACCGCATTGACTGGGTAGATGTCGACATTGCCAAGGGCCTTTATCCCGTGTTATCAGCCTATTTGGCCAAGCGGGCCAAGATGCGGTCGAGCCGATTTTAATTTTTTTTCTATCGAATGTGTTTGATTGTGAGGGCATTGAATGGTAGAGTTGAGGGGAAGCGCAACTTTTTTTAAAATGTAGCGTATCCCCAATGCGTGAGATTAGATGACTTATCTTATCTTTGCGCTCGCTGCAAATGAGCAGTGACACTGTTGTGAAACGGTCTGGTAGTTCAGTTGGTTAGAATACATGCCTGTCACGCATGGGGTCGCGAGTTCGAGTCTCGTCCAGACCGCCAACAAATTTCACG
>CALGEI010000206.1 GCA_937881575.1 uncultured Flavobacteriales bacterium
GCTGCATGTCTTATTTGCGCTGTGCTTTCATTGGCGACAGGCAGTTCTTGGGGAACCGTAGGAACCGTCGGTGTCGCATTGATTGGCATTGGAACCGCATTGGGACTCCACCCAGGATGGGTTGCAGGAGCGATTATTTCAGGAGCCTATTTTGGGGATAAAATGTCCCCTTTGAGTGACACCACCAACATTGCTCCGGCTGTTGCGGGAACCGATTTATTCACGCACATCCGGTACATGATGATTACCACCATCCCGAGCTTGATCATTGCATTGATCGTTTTTCTTTTTGCTGGATTTGGAGGTGGCGCGAGTGTTGAAACCTTGGAAATGAGTTTTGCAGAAGGGTTTGGCCAAGCTGTTGAGGCGAGTTTTAACATCCACGCTGGCTTGTTCATCGCTCCGGTGGTCCTGATTGCCCTCATCATCAAAAAAGTTCCAGCCGCTCCTGCCCTGTTTATTGGGTGTTTGCTCGGTGCGGTCACAGCGGTGGTCTTTCAACCCGAAATGGTCCGCAATGTTGCAGGCATCGGTCTTGAAGAAGGTAGCTACGCCATTGCCGCATTTACCGCATCAATTCAATCCATGGCGCTGGACACGGCCATCGTGACGGGGCATTCCATGGCGGATGAATTGCTAACTTCCGGTGGAATGGCCGGGATGCTCAACACCGTTTGGTTGATCATTTGTGCCATGACGTTTGGAGCAGTTATGCAAGCGACCGGAATGCTTGGAAGGATTACTCAAGTCCTCTTAAATGGAGTACAGTCGACCTTTGGCTTGGTCGCGAGAACAACCGGTACGTGTCTTGCTTTCAACGTATTGACATCCGATCAATACCTCGCCATTGTCATTCCAGGCAATATGCTCAAGGACGCCTATGCTGAGCAAGGATTGGCCCCTGAAAACTTAAGCAGAACGTTAGAAGACACTGGAACCGTGACCAGTGTTCTCATTCCATGGAATACCTGCGGTGTAGCCCAAAGCGGTATTTTGGGAATCTCCACATGGACGTATTTGCCTTACTGCATTTTCAATTTGGTCAGCCCCATCATGACGCTGACCATTGCGGCTATCGGATTTCGAATTCGAAAACTGGAGCGTCCGACGGCGTCCTAACGGCCCGCTTTTTTTTGACTTTAGTGCTTCTTCGAACTGAGAATGAAATCCTCCTCCCAAAAGAAAAGTGTCACAGCGAGTGACGGATCTGATGATAAAATCGTCATCCGAGG
>CALGEI010000207.1 GCA_937881575.1 uncultured Flavobacteriales bacterium
ATCATGAGACCCACTGACTTGGATAATTTCTGATTTGACCTTGAAAACGCCATGAAGAAGATCCATAACTTCCTCCTCTCAACCGCTGCCCTAGCAGTGTGTTTTGCGCTGCCCGTTGACTCACAGGCAGGGAATCCTGACCGCGCTGGTTCTGCCGGAGCCGGTCAATTGTTAATCAATCCTTGGGCTCAGTCCAACGGTCTTGCAGGCACGAATATGGCTACGGCATTCGGCCTCGAGTCCACGTTCCTCAACACAGCTGGCTTGGCCTTCATCCAAAAAAACGAACTGGTTTTCGCCAACACTCAGTATCTCTCCGGATCTGGAATTGGAGTGAATTCTGTTGGTTTCGCGGCCACAACGGCCAGCGGTAACGTCTTGGCCTTGACTGTCATGTCCATGGGATTTGGAGACATCCCCATTACCACGGAAAGCTTACCCGAAGGAGGTATCGGCACTTACTCCCCATCGTTCTCGAACATTGGGGTGTCATTCGCCAAGGCTTTCTCCAACTCGATCTATGGTGGCGTTACCATGCGCATCATTGGTGAATCCATTTCGAATGTTCGTTCTTCTGGTGTCTGCTTCGATGCCGGTATCCGCTACATCTCCTCTACGGATGAGCGTCTGAAGTTTGGCATTTCGTTGCGCAACGTTGGTGCTCCAATGCGCTATGCAGGTGATGGATTGACGGTCTCCGCGAACCCCCAAGGAAGTCCCACGACCCTGACCATGCTCCAGCGCTCTGAGCGTTACGAGTTGCCTTCATTGGTCAATATTGGCTTCGGATACGACGTCCAAAGTTCTGAATTCTTCAGCACGACCCTCACAGGCCAGTTTGTTTCGAACTCGTTCACCAAAGACCAATTCGGTGGTGGCATGGAGGTTTCCTTTCGTGAAACATTGGTTGTTCGATTGGGTTACATGTGGGAACAAGGAATTGGTTCTGACACGGATAACACATCCGCATTCACAGGTCCTGCTGCAGGTTTCACCTTGAATATACCCGCGAACACGGACGGCGCCATCATTGGCATCGACTATGGATACCGGACGACAAATCCTTTCAACGGCAATCACAGCATCGGAATTCATCTCTCAATTTGAGAGCAAGCGAACCGGTCGTAGCTGCAATCAACTGATTCAGCATAGATTGTTTATTATCTTTGCACAAAGAGAAAGCCCGTTCCTCGGGTTTTCTCTTTTTTCGTCCATTTCGCTTTAAAGGTTTGGACCCTCATTTAGAATTCAACGCGTCATGTCAAACATCTCTTACTTCACGCCCGAAGGGCTTCAAAACTTGAAGGACGAAGTGCGCCAATTGGAGGCCGTAGAGCGTCCGCGGATCTCAGCTCAAATTGCTGAGGCTCGAGACAAAGGCGATCTCAGTGAAAATGCAGAATACGATGCTGCCAAGGAAGCCCAAGGCATGCTCGAAGCCAAGATTTCCAAGCTCCGCAATGTGCTCGCAAGTGCCCGTCTCGTGGATGATTCGCAAATGGACAATTCGAAGGTGTACATCTTGAGTACCGTTCGGATGAAGAACATGAAGAACAACATGGAGGTGACTTACACCTTAGTCGCAGAAAACGAAGCCAGCTTGGCTGCGAAGAAGATTTCCGTAGACTCGCCCATCGGCAAAGGACTGCTCGGTAAAGCCGTTGGCGACATTGCAGAAGTAACGGTTCCTGCGGGAGTCATCCCTTTCGAAATTTTAGAAATTTCCCGCGGATAATGGCATCGCTATTTTCCAAGATTGTCGCTGGGGAGATTCCGTGTCACCGCATTGCAGAGAACGACGAATTCTTGGCGTTTTTGGACATCATGCCGCTGGCCGAGGGCCACGTGCTCGTTGTACCGAAACAGGAGGTGGACTATTTTTTTGATTTAGATGACCAAGCGCTTTCCTCCATCAACCTATTCGCCCGAGATGTCGCGAAACAGATTGAACGCGCCATTCCCTGTCAACGCGTTGGTGTAGCCATCATTGGACTTGAAGTCCCCCATGCACATGTGCACCTGATCCCACTCCAGACGGTCTCGGACATCAACTTTGAACGGCCCAAAATGACGGTGACCCAAGAAGAGTTGGCGGCTACGGCTGAAAAGATTCGCAGGGCTTAAGCCTGTCAGAAATCACAAGCCTCATTCCATGCCGTCCAAGACGGCGGTCCAGATGCTCAATATGCCGTTGTCATTGCGTGTCCAAATAGGACGCACGTGGCCATCGTAAGCCGAGATGTTGTTGTAATCCCCAAAGAACATCTTCTCTTGAGGTCGGAACGGTTTTTCACTCACCCTCTGATTGTGCCAAGACACACCCCCATCGATCGAAGACGCCACATACACTTCAGTATCCCAAGAAGCTTTGACCGATGGATTCGGATATTTGGCTGCCGCTTGACGCCGATCGTAATAAACAATGTGAACAAAGCCGGTCACATCATCTACGGCCATCCAAGTGAAAAACTGCTGGGCACCCGGTGGGTCATTGTTGACGCGAATCGGAGCCGTCCACGTCTCCCCTCCATCGTCACTATAAACCACCCAAACGTCTTGGTCATCTGGACCGTTGCGGTTGTCCGTCCAATTGACATAAATGCGGCCTTGATGCAGGCCATTGCTCCGATCCACGCGGGTCACAGGCATGCCGTTGGCCCGATTGAATCCCCGCACCGCACAATCCCATCCACCCGCTATTTGGGCAACGCGTAAATCCTTTTGCAACCACGTGATGCCACCGTCTGCGCTGCGATCCATCCAAATGGTATCCGCATGTGCCCAGGCTACATAAATTGTTCCATCCGCAGCAATGTCGGGCACAGCACCTTCTACGGTCCAATCCCCATCCAAACAATCCCCGGCTAAGGCATTCACCCGAACAGGTTCCGTCCAAATTTTAGCTTGGCGGTTGGAGGTACTGCACAGAATGATTGAGCTATCGCTGGCCAATGGACTGTCATATTGGTCAAATTGCGTCCAACAAGAGACCAGTGAGCGGCCTTTCACACCCACCGCAGCCCATTCCTTGTCTTGATCCTTCTGTTCGTTGAGTCCCATTCCCACTCCACTGTTCCAGTGTCTACCGTTGCGTTTACCCCGTTGTATGACAATGCGGTCGAGCAACGCTTCGCTCTCCCAGCCTAATCCATCTGGGTTGGATAAGTGGAGGTAATAAAAATCTCCCTTCGGTGAGCCAACAACACAGGGATCACCATAAACACCATAACGCGATGTCAGAGTTTCGGTCTTCCAAGTCCACCCACCATCCGTGGAACGGTGGACATTGTTGAGCACTGAGCCCGCGACCATGATATCGGGATTCGCAGGGCTAATCGCAATCGAAGGTTCACACGGTTGATATGAAGCAGACTCGCCGCTGTAGATCATTACATTGTCCGGTACATCTTGAGCAAGCAGTGCCGTGCACCCCAACATCCAAAATCCCAGTGTAAGAAGTGCTTTCATGGCTTAGTAAGCAAGTGTGCCCGCTTGGTAGCGTTCTGCAAATTCGCGGGCGCAATAGGTCAAGATGACGGATGCCCCGGCACGGTGGATGCTGGTCAACATTTCGGGCATGGCCCGATCGTAGTCAATCCAACCTCGGGCTGCCGCTGCTTTCAACATGGCATACTCACCTGAAACATGGTACGCAGCGATGGGCCGGTCCATGTGCACGGACAATTCTCGGATGACATCCAAGTAACACAACGCGGGTTTCACCATCAGAAAATCCGCTCCTTCTTGCGCGTCCAGTTCGGCTTCACGCAAGGCCTCGTTCCGATTCGCTGGATCCATTTGATAGGTTTTCTTGTCTCCAGACTTCGGGGCACTTTCCAAGGCATCGCGAAAAGGTCCGTAAAATGCACTGGCGTATTTTGCGCTGTAGGCGACAATGCCCGTGTTGGTATAATTGGCTGTGTCCAGCGCCTCTCGTATCACGCCGACCCGACCGTCCATCATATCCGATGGGCCTATGAAATCAAAACCGGCATCGGCCTGTGCCACCGCCTGAGCGGCCAGCAAGGGCAAAGTCGCATCATTCACAATTTCACCATCGACCACCAAACCATCGTGGCCGTCGCTGCTGTATGGATCCAATGCCACATCGCTCATGAGCAACGCTTCCGGAAATGCCTGTTTAATTGAACGGGCAATGCGGAAGTAAAAATTCGAAGGGTCTACTCCATAGGTCCCTTCGGGCGTTTTCAAATGATCTTCCACGGCGGGAAAGAGCACAAATGAACGAACACCCAAGCGCATGCAAGCCTCGATTTCCTTCAACACCTCGTCCTCTGAAAGCCGAAACACTCCCGGCATGGAGGGAATCTCCTGGCGCAATCCCTGGCCGTCCAACACAAACAAGGGCATGATCAAATGACCAGGCGTCAAGTGCGTTTCCCGGACAAGGTCCCTTGCGGCAGATGATTGTCGATTGCGCCGAGGACGCTGTGCGATGTCGTACATGCTCTTTACTCTACGTTGGAAGGTTTCTCGATCAGTGACTCCTCAAACAAGGCCCGCAAGGTTTCCAATTCAGCCAACAATGCTTCTTGAATCGCCAAGATTTCAGCATCGCTCATACCCTCCAAAGACACCTCACTGTGGTGACCGTGATCATGGCCTGCATGGTCGCCATGGTCATGGCCGCTATGGTCGCCGTGGTCATGCTCGTCCTCCATTCCGGGAACTTCGACCACCGTAGCACTCCAATCATGAAAACGCACATCCCACTCGCTCATGCGGCTTTCTACGCGCGCCAATTGCAAGGCCAATGCTGAATCACCAGCCAGCATAGCCGACTCCATTTCCTTTTCAATCGCAGCCGCTTCGCCCATCATCCGATCATGTAGATCCGACGAAAGTCGGTTGATTTGCTCGTGGATTTTATTGGCTTGTATCAACGTCGGGCTCTCAGGGGCATCGCCGCACGCCATCCAAGTGGATGCGCAAAGACCTGCCCAAAAAAGGGATTTAAGGATTCTCATGGTTCGAATTTTTTGGAGGAACAGGATCATATGCAGGAGGAGTCCACGGGTGGCAGCGGCCGATCCGTCGAATGGACAGCCAAGCGCCCTTCAATGGCCCGTGAATTTGAATGGATTCTGCAGCGTAGGCAGAACATGTGGGCTGAAAGCGGCAATTGGAACCCATCAAAGGACTCAAGACTACTTGATATCCGCGAATGAGCCAAAGTAAAAGAGCGCGCGTCATGCCTCAAAGGTACGGACCACAACGACTTCCAAAAACTTAGAACGGGCTTCGGTCCAAAGCCATGAGCAAGGCGACCGCTCCGGTTGCCGCACAGACAAATACTTGTTGTTCACGCTGACGAACGCCTGCGGCTTGCAACAACGACGCCAGCGCCAAAAAGCCCAACAGCAGTGCAGCCTGTCCAATCTCCACCCCCACATTGAATCGCAGCAAGGGCATCACCAGTCCATCACCATCGTCTTGCATCATTCGGAAAAAAGACGAAAATCCCAACCCATGAACCAAGCCAAAAACAATGGTCATCACATACGTGACCCGATTGACACGGCTTGGTCCCTGTCCTGCGTTCCTGCGCAAATTCCACAAGGCCGTGCAAAAAATGGTCACCGGAATCAAAAATTCAATCCACCCTCCGAATGGATGCACCCAACCCATTCCAGCCAGCAGCAATGTGATGGTGTGCCCGATGGTGAAGGCAGTCGCAAGGAGCAACACGCGCAGCGCATCGCCTAAGCTAGCCCATGCCACCAAAGCCAACAAATACAGCATGTGATCATACCCCTGCAGGTCCGTGATGTGTTCAATTCCCATCAACACCTCCCTCATCACGCGATCATTTCGATTCGATCATACTGACACACTGTAAAGGCAAATTCATTGCGCTCATCAGCCACTTGTTGCTTCAATTCCTTCTTCCTCCAGCCGTGATCCAACTGGCCCAATTCAAAAACGGTCTCGCCTTCAGGTGCTGCCTGTACGTGGGTGACGTATTGTCGATCCACGTGTCCAGCAGCCAACAACTCCCGGTAAATCTGACCGCCACCAATGATGAAGGTTTCGGCACCACTTGATTGACTTGCGACATCCAATGCCGCTTCCAAGGAATGCACGACCACCGCTCCGGGAGCTTCATACTCCACGTTGCGTGTGACGACAATGTTGACCCGATCTTTCAATGGGCGGAATCGTTCTGGAATGGACTCGTAATTCTTCCGGCCCGTGATGACGGTGTGCCCGCGAGTCGTCGCGGCAAAAAACTGCATGTCATCCCGTAACTTCCAAATTAAGTCGTTGTTGTGACCGATCACGCCGTTTTCAGCTACCGCGACAATGAGGCTTATGCGCATGGCTTTTGAATTAAACCGACACGGCCGCTTTGATGTGCGGCAACGGATCGTACTCCTTTAGTTCAAAATCTTCGTACTTGAAGGCAAAGAGGTCTTTCACATCCGGGTTCATCCGCATCGTCGGCAGCGCTCGGGGTGAACGTGTCAATTGCTCTTTGGCTTGTTCCACATGATTCAAGTACAAGTGGACATCACCGAATGTGTGGACAAAATCTCCAGGCTCCAAATCGCACACCTGGGCGACCATCATGGTGAGCAACGCATACGAGGCGATGTTGAATGGAACCCCCAAAAAGGTGTCTGCGGATCGCTGGTACAACTGACAATTCAATCGGCCATTGTCCACATGAAATTGGAACAAGCAGTGGCATGGCGGCAAAGCCATTTCATCAATGAAACTGGGATTCCAGGCACTGATCACATGACGTCTGGAATACGGATTGGTCTTAATCTGCTCTACCAATTTAGCGATCTGATCCGTCGAAGAGCCATCGGGATTGGGCCAGCTGCGCCATTGATATCCATAGACGGGACCCAAATCCCCTTGCTCATCAGCCCAATCATCCCAAATCCGCACACCATGCTCTTTCAGGTACGCGATGTTGGTGTCCCCTTGCAAAAACCACAACAACTCATGGATGATGGATCGCAGGTGCAGTTTTTTGGTTGTTAAAACCGGAAATCCCTTCGAAAGGTCAAACCGCATTTGGTAACCAAAACAGCCCAAAGTCCCTGTTCCGGTTCGGTCTTCACGACGCGTTCCATGGGTCAATAGGTGGTCTAGAAGGTCGAGATAAGCGCGCATGCAACGAAGATACCGGCGGAAAGGGTGGTTTCATCCGCCCGTTGATACAACGTGGAAAACTGCACGAATTAGGTCAGAAGTTGTTTCCAACGTGGCAACTGGGCCATGGATGCCAGCGGTGAACGCCAGCGGTATACGATATTGATTGCCAGCATATTGGCATTGAGCCCTGCATGCAAGGCAAAGATGTAGTAAGGCCAAGGCCACTTCGGAACGAAGGGGTTGTCCGCCTTCGGGGCTTCCCACATGTACATGTAATTGGCCATAACATCACCCGCAAAGAATGTATTGAGCACCCAATTGAAAACGCCAATACTCGATGAGAGCAATGCCGCTGCCACATAAATCCACATCCATCCGAAACGGATGAATTGGAATCCAAAAGACCGCGCCATGATGATGGGAAAGAAAATAATGGCCGTGTGACGCATGTAGTAATCCACCAAAACCAGGGGTGCATCCCCGACGACCAACTGCGGGGTTAAGATGCCATGCACGCCACCAATCGTTCCCAAAAAAGCTGTGAACAGGAAAACAAATCGACTGCGTGCAAAGCAATTCACCGCAATCAGGATGTAATTCATTCCGCAGAAATGCAACGGAAGCGATCGGTGCCATGTCAACGCTTGATCCGGGTCTAAAATCGCATACAAGGGTAGCGTCACATTGCCGAGAAAAAGAAACACGCCCAATCGCTTGAGCATGGGACTCTTTTTCTCCTCCTCCAACCGATGAAAGAAGTGAACCAGCAAAATCCCGAGAATCAAACTGCCCAAAAGAAATGCCCAATAGCGCGGTTCATTCGAATGAATGACTACATCGTAATTCAATGAAAAGTAGTTTTTGACGTCAATCTTGAAAGCGCAAAATACACGAAAACTGCACGTTTGGAATGGATTACAGAGCAGGCTGTCCTCCTTCGTGGATCAGGGTCTGCGTAGGGAAAGCAAAATTCAGGTTTTCTGCATTGAACCGACGCAGAATTTCCAGATTGACCGCACCAGGGGTCAACGACACATCCGCTTCCTTTTTGACATAGTAAATCGCGCTCACATTCAAAGAAAAATCACCAAAGCCGCTGAACCAAATGATGGTGTTGTCCTCCGTCCCCACATGCTTGACGACAATCTCATTGAGGATCGCGATGGCCCTTTCAATTTGTTCGGGCGCGGTGTCATAGGTCAACCCCAGATCGACACGGACTTTTCGAGCGGGCTCTGCCGTGACGTTCTCTACAATGCTATCAGTGAATTTGTGGTTGGGAATGGTCACCATCCGACCTGCGAGCGTTTTGAGACGTGTGGACCGGATGCCAATTTCCTGCACTGTTCCATCCATGCCATCGAGTTGCACCCGATCGCCCACCAAAAAAGGCTTGTCCACGAAAATGGTAATTCCACCAAAGATGTTGGCCACGAAATCTTTTGCGGCCATGGCCATCGCCAAACCTCCAATTCCTACGCCGGCCAGCAAGGCACCGACATCATAACCTGCATTGTTGAGCGCCATGATCACCCCCAATACCCAGACCGTCGAACGAAGCGTTTTCTGCAATACTGGAGCTACTTGAGCCACCATCGACGATTCGGATTTTTCCGAAACTGACAGCAATAAATTGCCGATCAAGGAATCCACTAAGCGCGCTGCCAACCACGTGATGTCCAATGCAACTGCAATGGCAAACACATTTTCCATGAAGGCATCGGCACCTGCCCCAAAATGCAAGTGATCATAACCAAACCACAAGCCTAGGATGACCACGCCCATCGCAATGGGTTCTTCCACTTGATCAATGATCAAATCATCCAATTTGGAAGCCGTTTTGTTCGCAGCGGCCTTGAGTCGATGGCTCACCCACCGGTACAACAAGCGTCCAATTACGAGACCTCCGATCGCCCATAAAAGTGCAATTCCCCACTCCAAAAGTGGGTTGCCTAAAAATTCTGTGTTCAAGAAATCCATACAGCGAAATTCGCGCGAATATCTTTGCCGCATGCAAACATCCCCTGAAAAGTCACTTCAACTGGGTCCAGCTCTTCGCATTGGGGTGCTTGGAGGTGGACAATTGGGCCGCATGATGATCCAATCCGCCATGGATTTTGATGTGCGTGTAGAAGTCATGGACCCCTCGGCTGAAGCGCCTTGCCGACATTTTACCCATCGTTTTGTGCAAGGCGATTTGAACGATGAGAACGCCGTCTTTGAATTCGGCCAAAACCTGGACGTGATCACCATCGAAATTGAGCATGTCTCGGTCCCGGGGCTGCGTCGCCTTGAGAAACAAGGGGTTCGCGTCATTCCCAAGCCCGATCATTTGGACCTCATTCAGGACAAAGGAACACAAAAGGCATTTTTTGAAGCCCACCACATCCCAACCTCCCCGTTTGAACTCATCGAGACATCGGCGGAAGCGGGCAAACGCGGATATCCCATCGTTCAGAAGCTTCGACGCGGAGGGTATGACGGCAAAGGAGTGCAAATTCTCAAATCCGAGGCCGATCGAACGCAACGTGCTTTTGATGCGCCTTGCGTGCTGGAAGCTGCCGTCGACATCAACAAAGAGTTGAGCGTGATCGTTGCGCGCAATGCCGCCGGCCACTCGGCCTGTTTTCCCGTGGTGGAATCCGTCTTCAATCCGGTCGCCAATTTGGTCGATTACCTCATCGCTCCTGCGGACATTTCTGCGTCCATCGAGCATCAAGCCCAGGCCTTGGCCGTCCGCGTTGCGGAAGCCATGAATTTCGAAGGGCTCCTCGCTGTGGAATTGTTTTTGGATCAAAGTGGCGAACTCCTGGTCAATGAATTGGCACCGAGAACGCACAACAGCGGACACCACACCATCGAAGCGAACCGCACTTCTCAATTTGAGCAGCATCTGCGGGCGGTCTTGAATTTGGAATTGGGCTCCACCGCTGCGACTCATCCTTTCGGAGCGATGGTCAATTTGGTAGGGAGTGCGTCAGCCATGGGAACACCCGTCTACCGCGGTCTCACAGAGTCCATGGCCGCACCGGGTATTCACCCGCACCTCTATGGCAAATCACAGGTCAAACCTTTCCGAAAAATGGGGCACGTCACCATAACAGCGGATTCCCGTGCCGAAGCCATCGACCAAGTCATGCTACTCCGTGAACAATTGGCGGTGGATGGATTGTCCGATTGAGCGAAACAAAGCCCACTGGGTTCAGCTTAATTTCAACCCATCAACCTCAACCACGTTTTAACGCGGTTTCATTTTTTGATGTCCATGTCGGATCGAATTGCCATCGCAGTGCTCACAGGAGGTTATTCTGGTGAAGCCCCCATTTCTCGGAAATCCGCCTCGATGGTGATGCAACACATCGACCCCCAGCGGTACGAGGCGACGTTGATTCACATCGATCCAAGTGGTTGGTGGATCGAAGAGCATGGCGAAAAGAAAACGGTGGATTTATCGATTCTAAAAGATGTCAAGCGAAATTTCGCTGGGGCCTTTGTCATGGTGCATGGCACGCCTGGGGAAGACGGGAAGTTGCAGGCGGAGCTAGAAGCTCATGGCATTCGGCATACCACTGGGGATTCGACCTGCATGGCCCTGACGTTTCACAAAGCCCATACCAATGCGGTTTTAAGGGAAGAAGGCATTCACGTGGCTGAATCAGAGGTAATCGAAGTCGGACAGGCGTGGAATTGTAAAGCACTTGTCGCCAAGCTCGGTTTGCCCTGTTTCGTCAAGCCCAACGAAGCCGGATCCAGTTTGGGCATTAGCCGCGTGGAGCGCGAAGACGAACTCGACGACGCCATCACATCGGCACTTCAAATTGGAACGGCTGGGGTGTTGGTGGAATCCTTGCTGCAAGGCCGGGAGTTCAGTGTCGGGATCATCCCAGACGCGCAGGGGAAACCAGAAGCGTTGCCGGTGACCGAAATTCGGACAGATCGGGTATTTTTTGACTACACAGCGAAATATGATGGCGAATCCGAGGAAATTACGCCAGCCGAATTGGACGAATTGGATCGGTCAAAATTGCAAGCCTTGGCTCTCGCTGTTTACGGGGCGACGCGCTGCCGAGGGCTCGCTCGTGTCGATATGATGCTCGTGCCGGGGACGACGCCCTTTGTGATTGAAGTCAATTCCGTACCGGGGTTTTCTGGAGAGAGCATCATTCCAAAACAATGTCGGGCCCATGGGTTGACAGAAACCGCCT
>CALGEI010000208.1 GCA_937881575.1 uncultured Flavobacteriales bacterium
CCCCTTGAATCCAATAGACGATTACGATTGGGGACTTTTCAATATCACTGCGGGCGGTTGCGATGGCATAGGTTCCCAACTTTTGTCTCCTGAAATGGGGTGCAATTCATATGGTGTTGCTGCCCCTGAGCCCAATGGAGCAACAGGCATATCCACGGCCAACGGGGGAACGGGCAACTCAAATGGTCCGGGAAATTTAAACGGTCCTGCTTTCAATGCAGACTTGCCGGTTTTGGCTGGAGAGCAATACGCCCTCGTCGTGATGAATTGGACCAACAGTTTGGAGGGGTATACCATTGATTTTGGACAATCATCGGCGAGCCTTTATGATGAACTCCCGCCGCAACTGGATAGTTTGTGGGTGGATTGTACGCTCTCTGAATTTGGCGTTCGATTTGATGAGCCTGTTCTCTTATCGAGTGTGGAAGTTGAAGATTTTGAATTGGTCGCTCCCGATGCTTCCGTGCATGCCTTTACCAATGTCACGCCATTGGATGAATCCGGCGGACTGGCATCGATGTTTTCCATGGACATTGTCACGCCGGTGACTTCGAGTGGAACACATGGTTTGTTCTTATCGGATGTTTCTGGTTCGGTCGAGGACAATTGCGGGAACGTTGGAGAGGGCTTCATCTCCCTCGACCTAACGCTTCTCGAGTCTCCGCTATCCTGGGACCCGATGACCTTCGTGGTGTGCCCCGATGACCAAGTGAATATGTCCGTCAACGGGGTTGTGATTCAACCCACCTCGACAGACTACTCCTATGTTTGGATTTGGGAAGATGGGGTGGGTTTTCAAGTCGTGGGCAACGGCGCTGGCCTCGAGAGCGTTGGGGATGGGACGTACAGTGTCGAACTGGAGACCGTGCCCCCATGCTATTCAGCCGAGGGTTCTTTTGTTGTCCTCACTGAAGAATGCAGCATCACCATCCCGAATGTCATCACACCAGACAATGGGGACGCTCTAAACAATGCCTTTCTCGTGGATGGATTGCACAATTGGCCAGGAAGCAGTGTTCGCATTTTCAACCGCTGGGGCACACTGCTATATTCGTCACAAGATTTTGGTTCCACAGCAGGATGGGACCCCAAAGCGGAGGAAGCCAGTGAGGGGACCTACTGGTATGAGTTGCGCATCAACCGTGGAAATGAACCCATCTCCATTGTTCAGGAAGCCGGAGAAACCGACTACCCAGCGGACGGGAATCCAGAATTGGTGATTCTCGGATCGTTCGCGTTGTTTCGTTAAACCGCCAGCGGCGAATTAACGGATGGCCAATTGCGCAGGCACGCTGGTTCCGTATTGTACCAAGTAATGGCCCCGAGCCAACCCACTCACGTCGATCGTCGCGCGCAGGTTCTGAATTTGCTCGCGAAGCACGAGTCTTCCCATCGCATCACGTAACTCCAACCATTCTCCAATCGAAGCGTTTTCAGTGAGCTCTACGGTGAAGGTGGTGGACGCCGGATTCGGATAAATACGGCAGGTAGGTTCTGAGGCGCCCGCTTCATGGATACCAACACCCATGGCATTCAACATGCCTCGGAATTCTTGGTAGTACAAATTGGCGATCCGCGCATCATGCACCACCACGGTGTTTTCATCGTTTGTGGTTTCAGCCGTAGTGGACCAGTTGTGCGATCCAGTGACTACGGTTGGGTCTGAAAGGGTTTGGCTCTGGTCCACAATGGCATATTTGTGGTGGAGTTGTCCGGAAATCCCTTGGTGTGAGTATACGGCAATGCCTGCATCCACGAGAGCTTCATACTCCGACCCACTCGCATTCACATCTTCAATGGCTCCTTCGGGATTGATGAATAGACTAGAGCCCGCATCAATCACTGCTGCACCCAAGTCGTTTCGAGTGAACGAAAGCGTAGCAAAGGACAAGTCGTAATCGGTGGATTCAATGGCCTGTAAAATGGCGGAAGTCGTTCCGTCTGTTGGAGAGAAGTACAATTCGACTTCGCTTCCTCCAATGATGAACTTTCGTGGGGTATTGACCGTTTTGAGCGGACCAAAGCGTGAATTTTCAGCATCTGGTAATGGGCCGTCGGATCCCCACATCTCATCAAATTCCAACGTGTAAGCGCGAGCCAAACTTTGGTCGCCAAAGATGATCACGTTGTTGGGGTCTGTATTCAAATTGCCCGTGGTGAAGTTCGTAGAACCGGTCAAAACAAAAGCACGATCCACATTGTCAGCATCACCAATGATGAATTTGTTGTGCATGCCACTGCCTTCACCATCCGTTCGGAAGTGAACAGGAACGCTGTCATCCACGTTGCTCAAACCCAAGTTGGCGTTTTGTCCTTCTGCGATGTAGCGGATTTGAACACCATTGGCAACGGCCAAGTTAATGGCTGCTTCAATGGCCGAATTGTTCATGTTGTATGCGGCAATGTCCAACGTGTTTTGAGCCAGGGCCATGTAGGCGGCGATGGTGTCATTGGTGTTGGTGCCGAGGGTAGCGGCGTTCTCAATGGTCGCGACGCTGTTGTCCACTTCACGGGTGAAATAGGCTCGCATGTAACCCGGTGATTCAGAAACCGTGGCATAGGTACGAATGGTTGAAGCGGTTGAGTCTTCTCCAGCGATGGACAAAACACGGGCATAATAGATGGTGCCTGGTTCCAAATCGGTCAATGCTATGGAGTGGGTCAGCAACTGGTCATCTTCAACGATTTCCATCCCCAGCCCAGGAGTCAATCCATACTCAACATGAGAATCGCCCAAAACATCCGTAGACCAGGTCAAGTCAAAACTCGTCGTCGTCAAATTGATTTGATCCACTTGGGTGCTCAAATTAATCGCTGAAGTAGGAATCAAGTCAGCCGATCCACGGGGGAGCATTTGGTACCCGCCGAAACCGTCAAAAGTGAATTGCGACACGATGCCAAACAGGTTGACTTCGCCAGCAGGAAGGACCAATCCAACAAGTTCATTGTCGTTGCGAACGTAAATGATGCCGTTCTCGCCATTGGCCGTGAAGCTAAACGTGCTATTGCCGGTGATGATGGTTCCTCCGTTGGTGAAGACCGCTCCTTCGATGTAGGCGATTTCACCTTCCATGCTTTCGCCAAGTTGATCAGGTGTGACCGTTTGTGCTTCAGGAAGCGCATTGCCTGAAGAGGTGATGTCCACCTGTGTGACATTGTCCGGTCCCACTTCCAATAAGCCGTTGTACTCACTCAAAACACCCGTCATGGTGACGGCATCTCCAGGTTGTGGGTCATCCCAACCATTTTGAGTCCAATCTCCTCCTGGATACAATGCGATGCCTGCAGTTTCATCCTGCAAATAGCGAACGATGCCCAAGTTTCCATCATTGGTTATAATGCCTGAAACGGTCACAGATTGTCCAACGCTGTAGTTGCTACGAGCATCCAAGATGTCTGTTTGGGCAGATACAATGGAGAGGGTTGCTGCGAAAAACGCGAGCAAGGAAATGCGGATAGTGTTCATGTTCGTTGAATTAGAATCGGACTCGAATGGAGAAATTGGTACGGAATCCGTACCCCATGTAAACGCTGGCAGAACCGGCGTCAAAGTTGTTTTCGCTGAAGGCGTATTTTCGACCCGTATCGGTGAAATACCATTCCCCGTATGCGTCATTGTTTTGAGCGTTGCTCAGATAGACTGTGTTCAGGATGTTGAATGCACTCAATCGGAAATCGATGTTTGTTCCTTTGTAGTCGATGTTATATCCGGCATGCAAGTCCAGCAAGCCATAACTCGGGATTTGCCATGACTGGCGTCCTTCGTTTTCACCGTTCAAACTGAAGGGATCGAAATCGGCAAAGTGCCGACTGAAGAGGGTGAAACGCGGCTTCAAATACACTTTTTTGTACCGGTACTTCAACGAGACGCCATATTGACGTTGCGGTGAATCACCGACGGCCACACCTTCCGCATTGTATTGAACGATTGCGGGATTGCCCTCTTGATCAATGTAAGGGAGGTTGGTCTCGTCATCCAAAAGAATCAAGCTGTCCTCGGAACTGGTCCAGGTCCAATCGCCCAAACTGACATAACCTTCCAACGTCAAATTCCGGCGAATTTGCCACGCCGCATCTGCTTCCAGTCCGCGGTGCAATGCACTCATGGAGTTGACATTGGCACGTACGATGTCGCCTTCCACGGTTTCATAACGAAGCAAAGACTGCAACGGTCGGTTCTGCCAATCGGTCCAGTACCCATTGACATTGATGCTAAATGGAAACTTACTGAAGCTGTATCCCAACTCGACGGAGCTGATCAACTCATTTTCGGTGTTTTCGACAAACTCATTTTGGTAGTCAACCACATTTCGGAATACAGGAGTCCGGTTGAGGAAGCCCAAATTCATGAAGGCATTGGAATATTCAGACAAGTTGTAATTGCCTCCTGTTTTGATGGTGTACCCGGGAATCCATTTCCATCCGCTTGTTGCAAATGATCCGTCTTCTTGGGCCTCTGCGAAATAATCAACGCTTTTGTAGCCTTGGGTTACCGCGCTCACATTGAAGAAAGCATTCCATAAGTATCCTTTGTATTCCAACAAGAGAAAAGCACCTCCCCAGCGCACAAAGGCGTCGTTGTGGTATCCAATCTTGTCTCCAACCGTGCGCATTGCAGTGTTGGCGTTGGAATTTCGTGTGTCCACAAAGTAATCTCCACCGAGCAAGTCAAAGACTTCTGCATAGTGCTCTCCTTGGTAGGTGCGAAAATCGAGTCCACCGGATAGCGTCAAATTTTCGGTGGTTTCATGCCGGAAGGTTGAGAGCACTCCGTACCAATAGTGGTTGTTGTAAAGCTTCCGTAAAATTCGGCTTGATTTGAGCAACGAGTCGCTGTAAGTCGGGTCAATGGGAGGGCCAAACAAGCCTCCAATGGTGTTGGTGTTGTAGAATTTTTGAAAATCGACCTGTCCATCGGGTGTGTAGTCTCCGCCACCCAAGCTGTTTTCCAACCGCGATCCTCCGCCGTAACCATAGCTGGCGTACGCCATGTTGGAGATGTATAATTTATCGGTAGCGCTCCAACTGTGGCGAACCGAAAAGAGGGGTTTGTGGTACTTATTCTGTCGCTCGTAAAGCACCTCGTTATTGAGCATGCCCCAATGCACGTTGTAGTTGTTGCCATGGCTGACCAATCCGGTCGTGTCGATGAAGTCAGTGGCCGATACGCTTTCTTCAAAGTCATCCGATGAATTGTATCCGAATGTGGTGTTTAAGGCATCATAGGCAGACTGCTCTTCAGGCTCAAGCAGGGTGTCGTTGTTGAAAATGCCATCATAGGCTTGACTGTAGCTCTGCAGTTGTGCATACTCCTCATCGGTTCCGTCAAATAAGGAGCGCGCATACTCCTTGTCGTGGGTGGCGATGCGTTGCTGGTATCCACGGGATGCATTTTCAGAGGGAGATCCGGTAGCGCTGATGGATAGCGTGTGGTTCCCCATTGCTTTCTGCACCTTGATGTAGTAGAAGAACGCGCGGTTGTAGTCTTGGTCAAAGTAGCCCTGTCGATTCTGGAAGCTCCCTGCCATGGTGTAGCCCCAACCGCCGTCCAATCGACCGCTTGTGTGTCCAACTGACGTTCGGGTAAAGCCGAAACTTCCTGCCTCTTGTTTGACCGAAGTCTTGCGTGAACTTTCAATGCCCTGGGTCACGATGTTGACCGTGCCACCAATGGCCGGAAGCGCCAATTTAGAAGCGCCCAATCCCCGCTGCACCTGCATGGTTTGCGTGACCATGTCGAGGCCGAACCAGTTGTTCCAAAAGACCGCTCCACTTTCCATGTCGTTCACCGGAATGCCATCGATCAAAACAGAGACGTTACGCTGCTTGAAACCACGAATGGAAATCGAGGGACCGTTGTCATCTGAACCTGCTTGTGTTGCATAGACGCCCGGGGTCGAATTCAAAATCATGGGCATGGGCTGTGAGCCCAATTCCTCTTGAATTTGAACGGGTTTGATGTTGGAGAAGGCAACGGGTGTTTCACGCTCAATGGCGACATCGGCAATGACTTCTGCTTCTTGCAGAACGATGGTCGCAAGGAGCCAATTCAATTGAAACGAAGCACCATCGACAGTCACCCGACGTGTTTGACTCTCGTATCCGAGATACTGCACTGTGATTTCATGCTCACCATAAGGAAGTACCAGCTCATAGCGTCCATCAAAATCGGTAGCCGTGCCGCCGTCGCCCATCCGAACGGACGCCTGAATCAGCGTTTCACCCGTGATCGCGTCCGATACCACACCGTAGACTTTCCCCGATTGTTGGGCGTCAAGTCCAAGCGCCCCCAGCAAGAAAGCGAACAAACAAGCAGATCGTAATAGCATATGTTACTGAATCAGGATGCGATGAGAAAAGACGCTTCCTCCTTGAATTCGGATGTTAACGAAATACAGTCCACTTTCAAGACGGGCCGCTTTCCAGCCGCTCAATGAACCAGTGCTGGCCCACTCTTCCTGAACTAAAGCTCCAGAAGCCGCATAAATGGTCACCTTTTCAATGGGTGCATTGGCTTCGATTTGCACTGAACCGGAGTTGGATGGATTGGGGAAAACCGATGTCTGAACTTCGACCAGAACTTCATTGACTCCTGTTGGATTGCAAGCACAGGCGTGCGCACCTAGGCCATCCCATGTGTTGACCACCAATGTGTCCCACTCTGCAAACGTGTTGAATGAGACGGGAGGGATCACGACGCCTTGCATCACATCATACTTGCGGCGAAGTGTGTGATTGGAAGTCAACCAAGCCGCGCCATCCCCGATGTCTACATACCCATTCGCTTCATCGTTTGTCCACGCTACGCCAGGGTCTTCTCCAGGCTTGCCGAAAATATCCAAAACCGTGGTTACATTTTTTACCAATACAATGGCATCATCTCCATTCATGTATGTTGGAGCAGGGTATGGATTGTCCAATTGATCCGCCAACGCTTGCATGGCTGGGTCTACAGCAGGGGACGTCGCTCCACCGCCCAAGTCCACGTCTTCTGTTTGTCCGTTGACCAAGACCCACGTACCAAATGGAGCAACCTCTCCTACCAAGTCCACCCAGTCAGTTGCGGTGCCTTCTCCATTGCTCCAACGCTGAAGTTGGTATCCAGACAAGTTGATGGCCTCTGCTGTTGGGTTATAAAACTCAAGTCCTTTGTTGTTTCCGGTGCCTTCCAAGTACTCTGAAATGAACAAATCGGTGCATTGTGACTGCACAACGAGGGGCGAAAGAAGGACTGCAAATAAGATGCTCGAATTGAATCGCATGGTGAAAGTGGTTTGGTCGAATTTTGTGCAAATTAACTTCGTTTTTCCCATTGAACGATGAGAACATTTGAATTTGAGCAAGTACGGACGTGTTGTCTGTCCAAACCCCAGGTCACAGAGTCCTTTCCTTTTGATGATCACACCCTCGTTTGGAAGGTGGCCGGAAAGCTATTCGCCATAGCCGACATTGATGATTTTACGAGCGTTTCATTGAAGTGCAATCCCCAACGTGCTTTAGAATTGCGGGAAATGTATGCCGGGATCAATCCTGGATGGCATCTGAACAAAAAGCACTGGAATTCGGTGAAAGCTGAAGCGGATGTGTCGTGGCCTTTGGCCGAGGAGTTGATTTCCCACAGTTATGATTGCGTGATTCAGGGAATGACGAAGAAATCCCGATTGGAGTTCGGTTTATGAACACCTCGCGCGTCCATGGCAGGCGCTTCCTTATTCTTGTGCCATGCAGTTAACAGGATTTGATTGGGCCATCATTGGAACCTACTTTCTATTGGCCCTCGGCGTAGGGTTGTGGGCTTCGAAGCAGGCCGGAAAAGATGCAAAGAGCTTTTTCTTAGCAGGGCGGTCGATGCCTTGGTGGTTGCTCGGGGTGAGCATGGTGGCAACAACCTTTTCGACCGACACCCCCAATTTGGTGACCGGATTGGTCCGAGAACAAGGAGTTAGCGGCAACTGGGGTTGGTGGGCTTTCCTGTTGACGGGGATGCTGACGGTCTTCGTATATGCGCGCTTGTGGCACCGTTCAGGTGTTATGACGGACATTGAATTTTACGAGTTGCGCTATGGTGGAAAGCCGGCTGCGGTGCTGCGAGGTTTCCGTGCGCTCTATCTCGGGCTCGTGTTCAATGTGCTTGTGATGGGAACCGTGTCGTTGGCGGCGATCAAGTTGGGAGGAATCCTCATGGGGTGGCCGGGATGGCTTACACTGCTGATCACCGGAGCCATTACCCTTTCGTATAGTGCGCTCGGTGGCTTGCGCGCGGTCATTCTAACGGATTTTGTGCAGTTCATTTTGGCCATGATCGGTTCGGTTTGGGCGTGTTGGTATTTGCTGGACATGGAAATGATCGGCGGTTTGGCAGCCTTGTTGGAACACCCGGATGTATCCGTGAAAACATCCATTCTCCCAGACATGGGTGATCCTGGAGCTTGGATGCCCGTTTTGCTGGTTCCTTTGGCTGTGCAATGGTGGGCGAGTTACTATCCCGGTGCAGAGCCGGGTGGAGGGGGATACATCGCTCAACGCATGTTCAGTGCCAAAGACGAATCGCACGCTGTTGGTGCAACGTTGTTGTTCAACGTGGCCCATTACGCCCTTCGCCCTTGGCCATGGATTCTCATTGCTTTGGCTTCGCTCATTGTGTTTCCGACGCTGGCGGATTTGCAAGCGGCCTTCCCCGATATTCCCGCCGATAAAATCGGTCACGATTTGGCTTACCCGGCCATGCTCTCTTTGTTGCCTCCTGGTTTGTTGGGCTTGGTTGCAGCTTCTTTGCTCGCCGCATTCATGAGCACGATGTCGACCCAACTCAATCTGGGTGCGAGCTACTTGGTCAATGATTTCTGGGTGCGTTTTTTCCGACCGGATGCCACTGGCCCAGAACAAGTTCGAGCAGGTCGCTTGGCCACGGTAGTTTCGCTGATTTTGGGCGGTGGTTTGGGCTTGCTCTTGACCGATGCAGGACAGGCCTTCAACTTGTTGCTGCTGATTGGAGCGGGCACAGGTGGTTTGTTCATTTTGCGTTGGTTTTGGTGGCGCATCAGCGCCTGGACTGAATTGATTGCTATGGTTGGCTCATTGGTGGTCGCCGGGTATTTCACGTTTGTGCATGACCAGTGGAGTTCAGTGGTTTTGGCGGATTACGAAAAGCTGTTGTGGGGCACTTTGTTGACCACAGCTGTTTGGGTCATTGGAACCCTCGTGACTCCGGCGGAATCTGATGCTACACTCAGTCGATTTGTCGACAAAGTGAAGCCGGGGGGTCCGGGATGGAGGCGTTGGTCACCTTCGGACACAACGGGTCACGTGGCTTGGTCGGTGCCTCGGGGCATGCTCTCGATGGCGTTGGGTAGCATCGGTGTCTACGCCACGTTGTTCGCGACGGGCTCCTGGTTGTATGGAGAAATGCAGAGATTCTGGTGTTTGGCGGCGATTGCTTTGATTTGTACCCTGCTGCTTCTTCGTTTAAATAAGACCCGAAAATGAACGTTTCTGCCTCCGCACCTGGTCGTATCTGTTTGTTCGGCGAACATCAGGATTATTTTGGGCTGCCGGTGCTCGCCGCAGCAATCGACGTGCGGTGCCACATCGAAAGTTCGTCCCGTTCAGATTGTCAGGTTCACCTGGAACTGACAGACCTCGGGACCGGACTCACGTTTGATTTGGATGACCTTGGCGAACCACCGCCAAGAGGATATTGGTTGTCCGCGTTGAAAGTAGCACATGCTGAGGGGTGGTTGCCCCAAGATGGCTGGAACGCAACGGTGACCAGTGACATCCCCCAACAAGCGGGAGCCAGCAGCTCAACGGCATTGCTTGTTGCTTGGTGTGCTTTGATTGCCGAGCGGGCAGGAAAGGTGGTGGATTCGGTTTGGGTCGCCCGAGCTGCGCATCGCGCTGAGGTCGAATATTTCAATGAGCCTGGAGGACAAATGGATCAATACGCTTGTGCGCTCGGCGGAGTGCATCGTTTTTCGTTTCAACCAGAGTTTAAAGCGGAAACATGGCCGATCCCATCGGGGGAATGGCTGTTGTTGGACTCTCGAGAACCCAAGAATACGTTGGGCATTTTGCATCGCGCCAAAACAGAGCGATTGGAATTGCTGCAGGCCTGGAGTGATGATTGGGACTTGCTCTCTTCAGAGTTGCCTCCCGATTTCCCTCCATCCTTTTCCGCAAAACAAAGGGCATTGATGCAAGGAACTTTGGATTTGCGTTCCGTCTCAGAACAAGGTCCGCATGCGATTCGAGAGTTCCCGTCAGATTCCGCGAATTGGGCGGTTTTGCTCACGGAGCATCACCGTTTGCTGCGGGACATCTTGGGGGTCTCGACCGAGCGAATTGAGAACTTGTTGCTTGCGGCGCAATCCTCGGGGGCGTGGGGAGGGAAGATCAACGGTTCAGGTGGAGGCGGAACGTGTTTTGTCGTTGGCCCTCCTGAGGCCACACCGAAAATCCAGGAGCACGCAACATCGATGGGAGCGGTAGCGATTCCCATTCAATTGGGGGCCCCGGGCGTTCGGGTGTTTCAACAAGATTGAACGTTCATGGTTCTGAATTGATGGCATTTGCAGACCTTTAAGGCATGCGATGCGATCGAATCATCATATTGGCTGCAGGACGTGCTTCTCGTATGAAGTCCAGCGCAGAGAACGCCTGCTTGGAATTGCCCTCCATTTGGCAGGCGGATGCGCTCACGCGCCCCAAACCGATGATCCGCATTGGGCCTGAAGGCCAGCCTTTTTTGCATTACCTACTGGAGGCAGCCGAGGCCGCTGGATTCACGGAAGCGACCTTGGTCGTGGCACCGAACGACGACGTGACCGCTTCATTTTCGGAGTCATGGAACCAACAGGCTACCGGGATGCGGATGCGCATTCGATTGGTCGTCCAGCCGACGCCTCAGGGAACAGGGCACGCTGTTCAAATCGCCATCGAAAACGACCCGATTCCTCAGGGACTTGGATTTGTCTTGTGCAATGGAGACAACCTTCCATCCGTGCAAGCGATGTCGACTTTGCGTTCTGTGCCCCAAGGCCAGGCGCTACTGGCGTATCATCAAGACCATCTGGGATTGCCACCAGAACGAGCCCAGGCATTTGCCCTGCTTCAGTCGTCTGACGGATGGCTTCAAAAAATCATCGAAAAGCCCAACGATTCTGTTTGGAAACATTGGTTGGAAACCCAAGCCCATCGCGGGGTTTCCATGAACTTATTTCGCCTTGACCCCGTGTCCCTCTTACCGGCCTTGCAGGCCTTGGAACCCCACCCCGAGCGGGGTGAACTTGAGTTGCCAACGGCCATCCAATCCATGTTGGAGCACAACATGAGGATGGAAGTCATTCCATTGCAAGAACCCATTTTGGATCTCACGGGGGCAGCGGATTTGGAAAAGACTTCACAGGGTTTAATCGGGGGGAAGGACACCTGGACGCTGGAAGTCTGTGCCAGCAGCCCCGAAGATGTTCATGTGGCTGCAATGCACGGTGCTCAAAGAGTCGAGCTTTGTGCGCATTGGGAATGTGGCGGATTGACCCCGTTGGAATCGGACATTCGCAGTGCCGTGCAGGAGGGCTTGCCCGTGCATGCCCTGATTCGTCCGCGTGCGGGGCACTTCACATACAGCGAAACCGAATGGCAGCGCATGCACCGTCAAATTGACGCGTCGTTAGCGGCAGGGGCCAGTCGTGTGGTGGTTGGAGGATTGGATGCCGCAGGTCGGTTTGAAGTGGAGCGCGTGCGCCAATGGGTGGATGCGTTCGGTGGGCACCGTTTGGTCATCCATCGGGCATTGGATGCATCGACCCAATGGGAAGAGGATGCGCAGGCTTTGCGCGCTCTTGGTGTGTTCCGGATTTTGAGCAGTGGAGGCGAAGCGAACGCTTGGGAAGGCCGTGAACGCATCCAACAATTGTTGGCATGGGGCTTTGATGTGACAGTAGCGAGCGGTGTGTCTCCTACTCAGAAACAGGCTTGGCTCGAGCTGGGTGTGCGGAATTTTCACGCGTCATGCCGCATGGAAGACGTCCGGGAAGTGCGCCATTTCGACGGCGCGACATTCCCCGTTTCGGCTGAGCGAGTGAGCGCCTGGTTTTAATGGTGTGTCATGTGAAGTGACCTTGGCTCCAAGGGTTTTCAAACGCCATGATTCCCCTATTTTTGGCCATGCGACCATATCATCTTATCGTTTTGGTGTTGGTGTTTTCGGCGGCTTGTCAACCACCCCAGTCCACATGGGTCGGGTCAACCGATGGACTCATTCCGCTGCCAGTTAGCCTGGTGCTTGCTGCTGGATCTGAGAAATTGTTGGTGCCTTCATCCCATTGGCAATGGCAAGTAGATGACGCCTGGGTGGATCAAGCCGAATTTTGGACAACGTGGTTGCCGGGTCAATCAGATGAGGCGGGAGCGGCCATCCAATTGCAGCGCATGGAAGGAATGCCTGTGGAAGGATACCAATTGCGGATTGCGGCCAACGAGGGAGTCTGGATCGGAGCTTCGGATGCGATCGGTGCGTTTCGCGCCTTGACAACATTGCGGCAGCTGTTTCCGGTGGAGCTAGAGCTTGAAATGACGGGGCAGGATTTTTGGTTGCCCGCGCTTGAGATGGAGGATTTCCCGCGATTTGAACACCGCGGTTTGCTTTTGGATTGCTGCCGCCATTTTATGGAGCCTGAATTTGTCAAAAAGACCATCGATCTCCTCGCTTTGCATAAAATGAACGTGCTTCATTGGCATTTGACAGAGGATCAAGGATGGCGGGTTCCGATTGCATCCTATCCCAATCTGGAAACGGTGGGGGCCTGGCGTGAGGAAAAGGATGGTCAATTGCATGGCGGTTTTTACACGAAAGAAGAAATTCGGGCCATCGTTGCCTACGCCACAGAGCGCGGTGTTACGGTCATCCCTGAAATCGAGTTGCCAGGCCATAGCCGCGCTGCCATTGCGGCCTATCCCTGGTTGAGTTGCACGGGCGACACGTTGCCGGTGCCCAATGATTGGGGTGTATTCAAAGACATATACTGCGCTGGGCAAGACACGACGTTCCGATTTTTAGAAGCCGTGTTGGATGAGGTCATGGAGCTTTTCCCATCAGAATACATCCACATCGGTGGAGATGAAGCGCCGAAGGTCCGGTGGGATGCCTGTCCAAAATGCCAACGGCGCATGGAGACGGAGGGATTGCATGACAGCCATGAGTTGCAGTCGTGGTTCATTTCCCAGATTGGCGCTTACCTCGAAGCCAACGGTAGAAAACTCATCGGTTGGGATGAAATCTTGGAAGGCGGTTTGCCAGAAGGAGCTACGGTGCAATCGTGGCGTGGAATGGACGGTGGACTCGCAGCGGTGGCAGCTGGGAAAAATGCGATCATGTCGCCGACCTCCCACTGCTATTTCGATTATCCACTTTCTGCTACAGACATGGAGGAGGTGTACCAATTTGAGCCCGTTCCAGAAAACATGGTTGGGGAGGGACGGATCTTGGGGGGAGAATGCAACATGTGGACGGAGCATGCCCCGCAAGAATTGGTGGAGTCCAAGATTTATCCTCGGATCTTGGCCATGGCCGAAGTGCTTTGGAGTCCGAAAGCATTGCGCAATTATGCGGAATTTCAGGAGCGAAAGGCGCGGCATGATCAACGATTGAATGCGTGGGGCGTAGAGAGCGGATTGGAGAGCGATCCATTGGAGGCTCGTTGGGAAAAAGGAAGTGATCCATTCCGCGTTGAAGTGCAGGTGGATGCGGCGTTGGATCGCATCGAAGGAACGGTGGTTTTCACTCCCATATCCGCCCTTTCAGAGCCATCCCGACATGAGTTGGGGTCGCGGATTCAAGTGGCAGGAGAAGGTGTGCTCCGAGCGGATCTAACGCGGGATGGCCGACCGTTGCGCGATGCCGTTTTGTTGCCGGTCGCGGGGCACATCGGTGCACACAGTGAAGTCACGATTGGCCACAATTTGAGCCCCTATTATCCGGGAGGCGGGGAGAATGGTTTGGCAGACGGTCGATTGGGAAGTCTGGATTTTAGAGATGGTTGTTGGCAAGCCACGCAATCGGACAACATGTCGGTGAGCCTCGCTTTGCCCCAAGCCATTCAGCTGGATTCCCTGAGCATGCAATGTTACCGCTACCAAGACGCTTGGATATTCTTGCCGCAATTGATGGTCTTTGGCTGGTCAATGGATGGGGTGAATTGGGAAAATTCAATCATTGACTTGCAAGAAAGAACAGGGCTTCCGGTGCTCGGCCCTACCGATGCTCAAGATGTGGTCAGGATCGCTTGTCCTGTAGGGGCAACGGCCCGTTTTGTGCGGCTGGAAGCTGTCAATCCAGGACCTTGTCCGGATTGGCATGATGCAGCATCATCGGCTTCCTGGATGTTCTTGGATGAATTGGTTGTTCACGGCAAGTAAACGCGACTCACGGAGAGCAGGGGAACCCCCATACCGTCAGCAACCCCAATAAATCGCCTGTGTCAATGACGCCATCCGCGTCGAGGTCAATCACAGGGGAGGCTCCACCGCCGTCGATGCCCGTGGTTTGTCCATAGTGAATCAGGAGAATCAATAAGTCGAGCAGATTTCGTGTGCCATCCGCATTGAAATCTCCAAAACAAGGGCAATCATCCAGACCGTTGCAATCGAAAACGAGCAGTGGAAAGGCGTGCATTTCGGCGAGCATAAACGCGTCGACACCGATCGTCATGCCCATCATCCGGCCGGGGAAATCATCTTGAGGCGGATGAATTCCGCCCCAAATTCGGGACAATGCACTTTGGTCCGCCGCATCCCGATACGTGGCCCATTGCAATTCAATGTCCTGTGATGGGCCGTCTTCAAAAACGAGAAACTCATGCGCTTCGGCCGTGAAGGTCCCAATCCCGCCGGGGAAGAACGGGTCACCGGTCATGAGCGTCAGCACTTCGGCGGCTGCGCGGCTGAAGGTGGAGTGCCCACTGACATAGCCCGCAAAGGGCGGCGTAACAAATGTCGGGCGCTGATAAGGCCACCATTCTTTGGCGCGAATCCAGTCGACTCCTGCTTGGTCAGTGGCCGGAACATCGATCGCGAAGGGCCCGCGCCATGCCTTCAGCTTGATGTCATCCACGAATTCATTGTTTTCGCCACGCAATTCAAGGGCGTCCTCATCGGTGATGAGCTCCACAAACCCGGGCACGAGAGGAAGACCCGCTCCGTGATAATGGGGCAATTCTGGATCGCTACTTTGGCCTTGGTCCGCCATCCAGCGCAAGGCAGAAACGGGGCGGATGTAGTCGTACCAACCTTTGCAACTCCAAGCGGCAATGGCGGCATCGTGCATGGCTCCGCCCATCGTGAAGTAACCCAGCACATCCCAATCGAGCATCGACAAGGTCGCACCCGTGCCGCGCCATTTCCTGTTCAATTCCGGTTGGTCATTGACATAGTTGAGTAAATCGAACCAATGACCGGGTGGAGTTTCTGAATCCGGTCCGTCTGCCCAGAATTCAGCCAAAACCCGTGTGAAATCCCCGCGAAAAACCGGTTGTGGCGCATAGGGTTCTTGGGTAATGGGATTCAATGGATGGCCAAGTCCACTGGCTCCTTCGGCCATTCCGCCTTCCTCAAAAACATAATATGAGCGCGCTTCTTCCATGGTGGTCGGCATTTCGCCATCTCGGCCAAAAACTCCAGGACTGATGTCCCAGATGACCGAGTCTATGGGGTCGAGATGGGAAGACCACAGCGCCACGAGCAGATGGCCCCATTTGTAGTCCGACTCGAGTGCAATGTCCACATTGGGATCAATGAGAGGCGGTGCGCCGGGATCATGGTATACGGTGTAGTCGCTACCGAGGCGTTGGTACATGCTGGTATCCGATGGATTCATCGCAAATGGCGTGACATTGCCCCACTCCGGACTGAGAAATTCAGGAGAGATGTTGGAACCTGTGTTGCCCGATTGATCAATGAATTCATTCAATTGCAAGGGTTGCCAGCGGTTGGGGAAGAACATGTTGGGATTGCCAGGTTCGTCCATGACAAGGTTCCAATTCATCGGGTTGTAATACGTGTTTTGGTATTGAATGGCTTCATTGGAGCCATCTTGAAGACCAAAATTGATGTACTGTTCTGCCAAATAGTTTCCCAAGGCAGCAGCAGCATTGACCGCATCTCCTGCCCCATAATCGGTAGAAACAAAAGCCGTGTCATAGCCCAAAGAAATCATGCGCGAGTCGATGTGTACTTGGATCAGTTCGGATCGCGGCGCTTCGGAAAAACGATGCTGCATCAACCGGTAAACCCCATAGCTGATCGCGCGTTCACGAGCCTGTTGACGGGCCTCCGCGGTGAGCGGTTCTGCGATTCCGTCAAAAGGACAGACGTATCCATCAACCGTATCTCCGAGCAGCCAGGGTTGAGGGCTGATGCTGCTGGGCTCACTAAAAGCAGACCAAGCGTCGTACATGAGCGCCGAACTGTGCCAGAGATTTCTTGCATGCACCGTGGGACGCGCCCAGTCGTTTCGGATTCCGGTCAACAGAGCCTCATTCCAAATTCGCGCAATGCTATGCGTTTCTAACGTTGGAAATGATTCCAGCGGGGTTCCATCACAATTCAATCCCGCTTCAGGGTAAAAGCAAGAGCCGTTGTCGATGACAACACCCAAGTGGAAGTTGCAGGCGTGCGAATCTGAGCAGCCTGTAAAAAACCAAGGCGATGCTCCCGGTTCAAGGATGTGGTACAAGGTGTCAGCAGACAAAGAGTCTTGCTGGCTTATGAGGCCACTTGGCCATTGAATGATCACGGAATCGACGACCGTAACCTCCCCCAAACCAAAGTGCAGATGAAACGAACTTGACCCGCTATATCCCTGTCCGCAGTGCACCTCGTCTGTGCGAACTTGATCGTTGAAATACGCGGTAACCCGCGCTCCGATGGCGTCCCGATTGGACGTCGTGCCTTCCAAACGGATGTGCGCTGCGTGTCCGGTCACATTGGTGTTTTCCAAAACGGTAAATCCCGGCTGGACGGAAGATCCTGATGTGGCAATGGCCAAATCCAAGTCGCCATCCCCGTCCAAGTCCCCTTGGGCGAGACCGTAATCTTGATAAGGGTGTTCCAAATCTGCGATCCCGGTGCTTGCAATCTCAAACTGCAAGTCCCCCAAGCCGTGGTAGAGCAAGTTGGGATAGGCGGCGAAGACATAATCGTTGACGATGTACAAGTCGGTTTCGGAATCGTTGTCATAGTCAAACCAAGCGCAGCCCCAAGTCATGCCCGTGTCATTCACTCCAGAAGATTCTCCAATGGCCGTGAAGGTTCCATCGCCGTCATTGAGGAACAACGCACTGGGGTAGAGATCGGTGACGTACAAATCCATCCAGCCGTCGTGGTTGATGTCTGCGGCATCCACACCCATGCAGTTCCCTTGATAATCCAATCCCACTTCAGCGGCGGCTTCTGTGAACGTGCCGTTCCCATTGTTCCGGTAATAACGATTGACCTGATTCCCGTCATGGGTCAAGTACAAATCAACGTCGCCGTCATTGTCAGCGTCAAAAAACAAGCTGCCCATGCCGATGCCTGTATCGATGGCCCCTGAGGGGAAGGTTCTGTTTTGAAAGCCCGTGCCATTGAGGTTTCGCCACATCACATTGTGACTGTTGATGTTGACTACATACAAATCAAGCCAGCCGTCTTGATCATAATCAGCCGCATGGATGCTTCTGCAGGGCCCCATGTTGCCGATGCCCAAAGCAGTGGTCATATCCGTGAACGTACCGTCCCCATTGTTTTGAAAGAAACGATTGGCTTCCAGATAATTGCCATTGACCAAGTCCAAATAACCATCGTTGTTGAAGTCCCCCCAAATGGTCGCCTGGGTGTTGCCCGCATCATCCACACCCGCAGCCACCGCCACCTCTTGGAATTCCATGTTGCCCAAGTTTCGGAACAGCTTGTTGGCGGCAAACTTGGTGCCGACATAGATGTCTTGCAAGCCGTCGCGGTCATAATCACCGATGGCTGTGGCATGATGCAGCCCTTCTAGATTCAGCCCGGCAATTGCTGAAATGTCTTGAAACAAATCCTCTTGGGCCATGACTGATGTGGGCAACACAAGAAGGAGCGCAGGGAACCAGAGCAGCATCCAAGTCGAAAATGAGGTAAAGGAATTGAGCATGGTTCTGGCGGCCATGAAGTTAAGGAATTCGACGGCTTGAGTCTTCATCGGATCCGGGGAAGACTTTTCGATGAAGGGCATGTCTGGAAACGAATGGTTGGCTCTGGTTGTCGTCAATCACTTTAATAACGACATTAATCTTTGGAAAAAGCATTTTTAACGAAAAAAATTCCTTAATATCGCGTTGCATTGTGGCGGAAGTTTGCAGGCTTCCCCATTTCAAAATGCAACCAGATTGTTAGGATGAAAGGACGCAGGGGTGCGTCCTTTCTGTTTCTTAGTATGCGTGTTGTGATCATTTTGAATGGACTCTGTATTATTTCGAGTCGATGATTTGCACGCAACGCTTGCAGGAGTTTGAATATGAACTATATTTGCACCCCCTTACCGGAAAAAAGACATGGCTCACCACAAATCAGCACTCAAGCGGATTCGTTCAGATCGCAAGAAAGCGCTTCGGAATCGCTACTACCACAAAACGACTCGAAATGCCGTTCGCGCATTGCGTGCGACTACAGATCCTAAGAAAGCAGCAGAGATGTTGCCGACCGTTAGCGCCATGCTGGATAAGTTGGCGAAGAACAACGTGATCCACAAAAACAAAGCATCCAACCTCAAATCGAGTCTTGCCGTTTACATAGCAAAGCTCTGATTGAGACGAATATTTTAGGAACTAGCCCTCTGGAAACAGAGGGCTTTTTTTGTTTCTTAAAATTTGGAGTCGAGATGGAGGAGGAAGTGCGCCCAAGAGAGCGATTGTTGAGGGACGGTCCCCAAGCATTGTCCAATGTTGAGTTGCTTGCCATTTTGGTCGGGTCGGGTCCTCGAGGAAGCTCGGCTATGGATGTGGGCAAAGCGCTTCTGCATTTGGTGGATAGCGATTTGAATGCCTTGGGACGCATCCCGGTAGAAGCCTATATGGAAGTCCATGGTATTGGTTTGGCGCGATCCGTGCAAGTTGGCGCAGCTTTGGAACTCGGTCGCAGACGTCATCAATCCTTTGATCAGTGTGCAGAGCAGCCATTTATTCGGGCCTCTTCGGACATTCATCGGCGATTTGCGGTGCGGTTATCTGATTTGACTCATGAGGAGTTTTGGCTCGTCTTATTGCGTCGGTCCAATGAAATTATAGCTGAATTGATGATCAGTCGCGGGGGGCTGACCGGCACGGTCGCCGACCCCAAAGTCATCTTTGGAAAAGCACTTGCTTTTCGTGCGGCTGCTATAGTGGCGGTTCACAATCACCCTTCCGGAAACATCCGGCCGAGTGAAGCGGATCGGAGATTGACTCAAAATTTACAGCAAGCGGGGCAGGTGTTGGATTGTCCGCTTTTAGATCATGTCATTGTGGCGAGGGAACGTTACTTCAGTTTTGCTGACGACGGACTGTTGTGATGAGCGTTTCGAGATTGTAGCATGTCTTTTTGATGTTCAAAGCCGCGGTGCATGCCGTCGGGCTTTTTCTTCCTCCTTGATTTTTGGATGGACTGACGTGTCGACACAAGCATGTGATTCGATGTGCAGCGGCAATGAACCGCTGCTGAGTCCGACATCATGCATCTAAGCTTCTCATCGAAACGAATATTGTTTCGCGCTGTCGCTGCTGTAGCTTTGCTTCAGTGGACTGGCCGCAGACAACATGCTGATGCTTGATGCGTTCCTGATTTGCCATGAAAACAGTGAGGAAGATGAAGACGTTATTAACGGTTATTGGAGCGCGACCACAATGGATCAAAGCTTCTGCTATGAGCAGAGTTTTGCAGCGTGCTGAACATGGCATTCAAGAGCATGTCGTACATACAGGTCAGCATGTTTCCCAAGAAATGTCTGGAATTTTCTTTGAAGAGTTGGGAATGAGTGCTCCGAATACGCTGTTGGAAGTGGAGTTTGATCCTGCGCGTAGAATGGGGCAGATGATGCACGGAATCGCAGCGACGATTGCGGAAATCAAGCCGGATGCGGTGCTCGTTTATGGCGACACAGATTCGACATTGGCTGGAGCTTGGGCCGCATCGCGGGCAGGCATTCCGCTGATTCACATGGAAGCTGGATTGCGTTCATTTGACCGTGACATGCCGGAAGAAATCAATCGCCTCCTGACCGATCAATTGAGCGCTGTCTTGCTGTGTCCTTCTGAATCAGCTGTGGATCAATTGCGGAAAGAGGGAGTCTATACAGATTGCCGTCCGGGTGTTTTGGTGCAGGCCAGTGGGGATTTGATGTTGGATACCGCGCGTTGGATTGGTGGCCAACCGGAGCCTACATCGGGAGGCAATAAAGTTTTATTGACCATGCACCGGCCTTCCAACGTGGACGATTTGGATCGGCTAAAATGGTGGGTTGAGGCCATCAAAAATTGCATTGAAAAACAGAATATCGAAGTGATTTTCCCTGTACACCCTCGAACGGAACAGGCATTGAAAAAGGCGTTTGGAGTAAATTGGAAGGTCCAGTTGATGGATTGGGGAATCGGCATTCGTCCACCCGCGGGCTATGTTCAAATGATGCAATGGCTGAAAGAAGTGAGCACCGTTTGGACCGATTCAGGTGGGGTGCAGAAGGAGGCATATTTCATGCATCGACCAGCCTTGGTGCTGAGGAATTCCACTGAATGGACAGACCTCGTGGATGTGGGTGCTGCCATGCTGAGTCCGGATCCAGCTGAATTGATGGAGCGAAATGCTCAATTGATGGCAAGAGATTTTACGCATGTTTTTGAAACGAATTTGTTCGGTGACGGACGTGCTGCTGAACACATTGCAACGGCATTGCAAACGTGGTTCCAAAAGTAAATATCTGGTCAACCCTCCTAGGTGCGAAGGTTTCTTCGCGGCACCGTTATGCGGCCTATGTAGCGTTTGAAGTGGTGTTGGGCTGGGACTTTCAGTGGTGCTCCGAGAGTGTGTTCCAAGAAGAGGTTGCAGACATTCAAATT
>CALGEI010000209.1 GCA_937881575.1 uncultured Flavobacteriales bacterium
CACTATGATGTCAATGGAAACGCGAGCGATGCTGTGAGCTTGACGCTCGACATCTCAGCAGGACTCGACGTCATCAACTTGAATGCCGGTTGGAACTTGATTTCCATTGATCGTTCATTGAGCGATGGAGACATCGAAACCCTATTCAGCGGATTGCAGTCAGGCAACTTGCAGTATGTCACGGGCTTCCAAAACGGAGTTCAATTTTATAACCCCAACGGCCTGACTTTCTTGAACACGATGAGTGACTTGGACAATGGCTACGGCTATTGGGTCAAGGTTGCAGAAGATGATGTCTTGGAAGTGGGTGGATCCTCATTGCCCATGAACTACCGCCCGGGACTCAACGCAGGTTGGAACCTCGTTGGCTACCCCAATGCGGAGGACAGCGATCCTGCCGACTATTTCGCCGACCTCATTGCGGAGGACAACCTCGTTTACGTCACCGGATTTAATCAAGGCTCGCAAGTCTTCGATCCCAATGGCCTCGCCTTCCTCAATACCTTGCAGGAGCTCGAGAATGGATTTGGGTACTGGGTCAAGACGTTGGTAGGTGAAGACCTCAATGGTCTCGCTACAACGGACACCAAGCGCAATCCATCGTACATGGTCCTCAACGGATTGTCGTCGCTCACAGCAGCAGGCGAAACCGTCGATGTCCTCAATGCTTCGGGAGAAGTCATCGCCCAGATGGAAATCTTGGAAGGCGGCTTCCTCATGACCACAGCAGTGTTCGGTGCAGACCCTTCGGATGAAAATGCATTCGGGTTGGAATTGGGCGAAGCGCTGTCATTTGCATTCAATGGCCGATTGGCGGACCAAACCATCGAGTGGCAAGGCGGCATGGAGCACCGAGCGCTCAACTTGACGTTTGGCGATGCCGCTGAGGCATTGACCCTCGCGCCGAACCCAGCGCAAGACCAAACGTGGCTCACGTTCCAATTGGATCGCGACGCAGCTGTAAGCGTGCAAGTAACCGATGCTTTGGGACGCGTTGTGATGGAGCAGCCATTGGGCACGCTCGTGCAAGGCGAACAACGGCATGCGCTGTCCCTCTTGGGCATGGCGCCGGGCGTATACGAAGTGGCAGTGATGTCAGAAGGATCAGTGGCCGCAACAGCGCGCTTGCTGATGCAAAAATAATTGAACATGTTGCGAAGAATGATGAAGCGCAATCGCCCATTTTCAAGCAGTAGCAGGCCCCCATGGATGGGGCTTGCCGCTGGCTTGGCGATGGTCGTGTGCCAGACGGTTACGGGTGTGGCTCAGATTGAACTGTCGGTGGATTCGTTGGTTTTCAACCCCACGACGATTTACTCGTTGTCGGTGATGGAAGTGACGGTTTCCAATGCATTGAGCGTCGATCAACAGGTCACCTTGACGGGCTTGTCAGCGCCGTTTTCGACGCTTCAGAATCCGTTGCTGGTGCCTGCCGAAGGGTCCACGCAAGCCACGGTCTACTTTAATCCAATCTCGGTCAGCACCTTCACAAATGAGGTCATTGCCACAGGCAGTGCTTTCGGTGCAGATACGATGGTGGTGCAGGGAGAAGGCACCTTGCCCGGCGCAGAATTGCTCCAGGACACCCTCGATTTTGCCGCCGTTTCGGTCAATAGCGTCGCCACGGCCTATGTTCCCATTGTGAGCAGCGGTCTTGGTTCATTGTTCATCAGTGGACTCACGTCCACCAGTCCAGAAATTTACATGGACGAAGGGGTGTCCATCCCGCAAGGCGATACATTACTCGTGCCCATTCGTTTCTTCAGTGAATTCAGCGGTGTCTACGCCATCGATGCGGTTTTGC
>CALGEI010000210.1 GCA_937881575.1 uncultured Flavobacteriales bacterium
TCTGATGAAACGCATTGAATTCATTCGCAGCTCCGCCATCGTGTGCGCGAGCGTCGCTCTTCCACGCTATGCTTGGTCCAATTCTGGCATGTACAGTTTCCTCGGCGAACGGCGCGTCGCTCAAATACTGGACGCCAAGGAAAGCATGGTCCAGAATACGCCCATCCTGAGGGCCTTTGCCGGCGGAAAACTGGACTTTGTTTCGCCTTTTGTGTTACTAGATGAGTTTGGCCCCATGGTCGTTGAACCAGGGACCGAGGGCATGCAGATCAAAGCCCACCCGCACGCAGGTGTCACGCCCACGACTTATCTTCTATCAGGAAGTGGACGGCATACGGATAGTCTGAACAATGACATTGTCTACCTTAAGGGGCAGTTCATGTTATTCAGCTCCGGATCAGGGGCCATCCATGAAGAAGTGAGCAGTGAGGAAATCAAACGCGATGGCGGAAGTGTTCATGGCTTTCAGATTTGGCTCAACATTCCATCTGCTGAAAAATTCAGCACTCCCCATACTGCGATCCATGATCACGAAGATCTGCCCATGATCCAAAGGCCTGGAAGCCGGATCAAGGTGATCATGGGTGAATTGTTCGGACAGCAATCCCCGACCCAGACGTTCAGCCCAGCCTTCTATTACCATGTGCACATCGAACCCAACGGACGACTGGACATCCCCGTGGATCCGGCGTTCAATGCCTTCAGCTATGTGATAGACGGACAGGTCGAGTTGGAAAGACAACAGCAATTGAATGGTCAGCAAATCGCCTTGTTTGAGCGCGGCGGCGACCACGTCCGTTTCTACTCAGAAAAGGGCTGTGAGCTCCTTCTCCTCGGAGGGCAACCGCTCAACGAAACCGTCTATTCCTATGGCCCTTTTGTCATGAACAATCAGGAACAAATCGAGCAGTGCTTTCGGAATTACCGGGAAGGCCGCATGGGGCAGTTGTGACAGCGTTTCAGGGAGGCAGGTGGTCATTGGACATCAACGACAACGACGCGGTGGTGCACCTGATTGGAACGGATGGCGCTGGGCATTCGAAATCTTACCTCATCGCCGAATGCCCGATCGACAATCATCACTCCCTTTCAGCGTCAAGACCTCCTTGCAAACTCCGCAGTCCATCATAGACGATGATGCTCACGGCATTGGCCAGATTGAGGCTGCGGATGTGCTCGCTCAAGATGGGAATCCGGTACAAACGGTCGGGATGCTCAGCCAGTAAATGTTCGGGCAGACCCACCGATTCTTTCCCAAAGACGAAGAACATATTGTCCCGGTAATCAATGGCGTAATGCGGCTGCGTCCCCTTACTCGAGAGGAACGCAAAGTGGGCGTCTTGGTGGACGGACATGAAGTCTTCCAAACTCTCGTAGATGCGAACATCCAAGTGCTGCCAATAGTCCAGACCGGCGCGCTTGAGGCGGGTGTCTGTAATCTCAAATCCAAAGGGCTGAATCAGGTGAAGGGTCGACCCGGAAGCCAGACTCAGTCGCCCAATGTTGCCTGTATTGTTCGGGATTTCAGGCTCTACGAGTACAATATTGAATCCCATCTGGTTGTCTCAATTTTTGAATTCCCCCAAATTCAAAGGTAGGGTGGCTTCTCCAGGCGCTGCGTCCAGTCGAACGAGCAAAAGACGACAAGGTTGAGCGATGTCCGTCATGCGATCGGAGCCCGTGTGAACGCTGTCGGATTTCAATAGCGTCGGTCCTCAATAGAAACGAATGTACTTTTTCTTGTTCTGAATGTACATCTGTCCAAAAGGAGCTTCACTCAGTTCTCTTCCGTACACATCGTAGATTTTATTGTCCATTGCGGCGGCGGCAGGCGCGACGTCGAAAATGCCCGAAACTTCGTTCTGGTCAACACCTACATTTCCGTGAAGGAATTCCCATCTTCCGCTGATATAGCCGGGAATGATTTCGGTGACCTCCCAGAACAATTGATCTTCGATGAGGCAGTTTACAGGAAAGCCATTGTGTATGGCTGAGTCGTTGGTGAGATGCGCAGATAAGTTCATGATTTCCGTGAGAGGCGTGTCGAAATCGAATAGAAAGCCACTGTCATCGATCAACGTCTCTTGCGCGATCACATTGCCAGCTGCATCAGTCACCTCCCATTCGATGACGTTTTCGCTTTGCGGGTGCGTTAAATAATGCCCCGGGTGGTACAACTTTACCAATCCCGTGTCAGAAACATTCACGACTAGGTTCATCATGTCACAATCGACTGTTGTGACTTGAGCATTTGCAAATTGAGTCAGCCCCAATGCAAGTGTAAGGAGTGCGGTTAATTTCTTCATGATGGGTTTATTTTTGACAAAGTACGTTCCAAAGCATGCCATAATGATTCACGTTTAGGGGTGAAAATACCACAGCAGGATGTGAATTCGTTCGATTAATTCCAAATGAACTTCTGCTCGACCGAACCGTCCGTGTAGATGTAGAATAGGATTTGATTCGGCACTGGGTTCACTTCTCGCCCCATGACATCGACGACCTTCTCCAGCTTTCTCTCGCTTGAATGCGGGGACAGAAACGACACGGATTGGGTGCCGTCCTCACAGGTTTTGATCACGGTTGCATCCGACCCTTCTTCATTGGAAGTCGTTCCGATCAGAACGTAGCATTCGTCTGCTGTTTGGAGCACATCATAGCCTGAATCCTCTGATCCTTCCTCACTTTCGAAGGTTTGAGTCCATTCTTCGGAGCCGGCTTCCGTTGTTTTGACCAGAATCATATCGCTGTCGCCGAGGCTCGGCGGCCAATGGTCTCGGGTGCCTCCAATGATGTAACCCCCATCCATGGTCTGCTGAACAGAATATCCCATTTCTCGGGTGTCAGCATCGCCGTAGGTTTGGCTCCATTCCTCGGTACCAATGCCGTCCGTTTTGACCAAGTACATATCGCGATCGGTCAGATTTTCATTTGATTCGCTCGTGAATCCCGATAAGATGTATCCCCCGTCTGCCGTTTGTTGCACCGAATATCCCGTGTCGAAATAATCCCCTCCATACGTTTGGCTCCAAAGCTCTGCGCCACTTGCATCGGTTTTGATGAGGTAGGCATCAGAACTCGTGTTGTTTTGGATTTTCCTCCCCGGACCAATCCGGCCTCCAATGATCAACCCCCCATCATCCGTTTGTTCCAACGCATAACCGATTGCTGTCATTTCTTCGGTCCCGAAGGTTTGTGACCATTCCTCGACTCCGTTTGCATCGGTTTTGAAGAGGTATACTTCTTTGAAATGCCCCTCAACATCCCACGGACTTGTTACGGTGTAACCCGCGACCGCATACCCCCCATCCGACGTTTGGCATACAGCCCACGCTACATCATTGTTAGGGTAACCATACACCTTGGCCCATTAAGCCTCTCCACTTGGACCGGTTTTGAGTAAGAGGATATCCAAGCCACCGTCTTCACTGTTCTCACCCTCTTCGTTGGTAACGCCTGCAACAATGAACCCTCCATCTGACGTTTCCTCAACGAAATACCCCTTGTCATCCGTGTTGTCATACATGCCGTTATTGAGGAAGTCATCATAGGTTTGACTCCATTCTTCACTCCCGTATTCATCGGTCTTGATGAGCAGCACATCTGCACTGGCATTGCCTGCTGTATACGTGTATCCGAGAAGGATGAAGCCTCCGTCTGAAGTCCGCTGCAGCGAATGGCCCGTATTTTCGACGCCATCGCCATAGGTCTGCTGCCACCCTTGTGCGAAGGAGTTCACGCTGATTAGGCAGATGAATAAGAGTAGGAGATGTTTCATGTAGTCAGGAAATTGGATTTTCTTTTTCGCCTGTCAAATTTGAGCGTGAATCCTCACAAAGGCTTCACGCGAAAGGGTGAAAGCAACGCCCGAAAGAGAAGCCCAAAACCATGTGAATCAATAAACTCAGGTAAATCAATTCAGTTCACCCCTTCACCCCGCTGAAATCTTCATAGCGGAGTGCAGCAAGGCCATTTTTTTGTACTTGGTTTCCTGGACTTCAAAATATCCGTACATCCTCCTCAATGAAGACCCGATGCCATCGACGCTGAGGTTTGCTTTTTCCGCGATGCCGCGGTTGGTCAAGGCAGGGTCCTCCAGTAAGATATTGAGCACTTTCCAATCCGTCTCGTTCAGGGTTCGACCCAACGCCTGATTCAGGCGCGTGTGATCCAATTCGAACACTGGAGTATCGAGAATCAACTTCTGCCCGCTTTTCCTGTGCAGCTCCTCAATCTGGGCCATGAGATCATCGCGTCGACCGCGATGGCGCCTCTGAATGTTGACGATGTACGTGATCAGGATACCAATGACAAGCAAGAACCCCAATACGAGGGCGAGCAACGTCTTCAGCTGCTTGATTTCCTGACGGCTCTGTTCTTGTTCCCCTTCCCATTGGACCGCCTGAAGTTGATGTTCTACATCCTTTTCGTACGCCGCACGAAGCACCGCGAGGCGATGCTTCTCAGTCTGCAGGCTGTCGTCATAGAGAACAAACACCTCATGCATTTCGAGGGCATTGGGCTCATCTCCAAGCTCTTTAAAAGCCTGATACAACAGCAGGTATAGTTCACTTTTGGATTGATAATCAGGCTCCTTCAGCAGCTCCTCCTGAATGTCCTGAGCAAGGCGCAAAGCTTCGGCGGGATCAGACAGGAGGGTCAGATCCGCAATCGTCAGCAACCCATGCAGCTCATCCCCTCTTGCACCCAAATTACCGTACAGCTCAGTGCAAGTGATGGCGTGCTGCATGGCCTCTCTCATCCTCCCCTGTTCCTGTCGCAACGCCGCGAGATTGTCGTAACATCCGGCCAAAAAGAACACGGCCTCTTCCCTTTCTAAAATCTCAAGACTCGACAGATAGAGCTCGGAAGCCTCGTCGAAGTTTCCAAGCTTAAACTCGCACCACCCCATGTTCAACTTCAACAGACCTGGAAAGTATCCCGTGTCCGACTCTCCTTCAATTCCCTTCAACACCATTTCATATTGGACCTTGGCTAGGTCGAAGTGATCGATCAATGTGAACACATTGCCCAAGGCCATTTGCATGTTGCGCTGCCCTTTTACATCTCCACGCTGGCGATGGATCTCGAGTGCCTCTGAAAAATGACGCGTGGCCTCGACGTAGCTGTTGAGTTGGACGTGTACATTTCCACGATTGGCATACACGCTAGCCAACCTGCTCGAGTCACCCATGGAACGTGCCACACCCTCTGCATCCATGAATGCCTGCAACGCCCCTGTATTTAGTCCCTGCATTCGAAGGATGTTCCCCCTGCGATTGTACACGGAATACAGCGCCGTCTGATGGTCCAACTGCTCGGCGAGAACACGCAGTTCCTCCAGGAAATGAAGAACCGTATCGGGGTTGTTCAAGTGGTACTCAGCATGCAACTCATTCAAGGCTTCGAACCGCTTCTCAGTCGGCTGAGAAACGTCCGTCCAGGTGTCGATCAGGCTGGATAAATCCGACTGAGTCCATCCATTCCCGAGGAAACCACTGAATAGAAGACCGGCGATAAGCTTGAACCTTAACTGCGAAAATTGGTAGGAACGGGTTGACAAAAAGACCAGAAATTAGAATTGTAAAATGACGTTCGACGGAACGCGCAGGGACTCTTCACACTTCGAACATGAAGGTCGAAACGGATGCCCGCGTGATGACCCTCCAAAGTTAAACTACGGCATCTTGTCTTAGGTTGCTTTCCCAAAGCAGAAGGCGGTTCAAGGCGGTACCGAAATGTTGAAACGATTGCAAGGGGCCCTCAGGAGGCGAGCTCATCAAGAGGCTAAGTGCGTCATGCGCTTGACAGCCGTAAACGTCCCATTGGAAGTCGTCGCATTCAACTGGTACACATAGGACGAGACCGGCAAACCCAAACGCCCAGGATTCACGTCAATTCCGTGTTGACCGGCAGCAAGAGAACCGAGTTCGGATTGAAAAACACATTGACCGGATACAGACCACAAAGACCACCTTACGCTGGCCGGTTCATGCAAAACAAAACCGATCGTGGTGCGATCCCGAAATGGGTTCGGGGCGTTTTGCTCCACCTCAATGACCGCAGAAGCCATCCGTTCGAGGTGGCCCACTCCACTCACACCTGTGCCCTGCACCGTCACTTCATACATGGAGACATACTCCTGAGCGGCTTCATCCCACGACAAATCTGCTGTTTGCAAGTCAAACCCATCGGCAAAAACGCCATCGGACGTCGGTGGCAAAGGGTCCGGTCCTTCTGGATACAATGCCGGATGCGCTAGAGTCGGCGCTTGGGCGTCAGCGCTTGACCAAGTCCACTGAGAGACCGCACTGTACGAAGTACTCACATGCACTTGAAAATGCACGTGCGTGGTTCGACCAGGATACCAGCCCGGGAAAATCGTGATGAACTCGCACTCACCATTGGCATCGGTCAACTGGTAACCACGCAAATAAGTCGTGCCCACTTCCGAGCCATAGCCCGAGTAGTTTCCTTCCGCATCGCAATGCCAGATATTCACGCGCACATTGGCCATGGGTTCACAATTATCCAATCCCACCACTCGGATTTTTTGGCGCAAGGGAATGCCTGTGCGGTCCTCTCGGATGTCCTGTCTGAAATAAAAAATAGTGTCCGTTAGATCCAATGGAAATGGACCCGCTGTTTCTGCTGGAACCAGCGCACACCCTCCGCTCACACCCCGTGACTTACCTGCCACAAGAGGGCCCAATGATGAGGCGGCTAAAGGTGCTGCTGCGATGAATCCCAGGCTTTGAAGAAATCGAAATCGTTTCATGCCAGCAAGTTGCTGCCAATTCCATGGAAATCATAGTCCATTAACACATTGAATGGAGTACTTTCGCGCATTTTTCCAATTCCCCCTCCGCATGCGCCTTGCCCTATTCGATCTGAGACAAACGGTAGACTACAAGCTGGAGATTCTCAGCGGATTGACCGTTGCCATGGCGCTCATTCCCGAGGCCATCGCCTTCGCATTGATTGCAGGGCTCAGCCCTTTGACAGGCTTGTATGCTGCATTTGTGGTGGGACTTGTTGCCAGTGTTTTGGGCGGACGACCGGGCATGATCAGTGGAGCCACCGGGGCAATCGCGGTGGTCATCGCTGCGCTCGCCATTCAAGAAGGACCTGAATACATCTTCGCCACCGTCATTTTGGCGGGAATCTTGCAAATTGGGGCGGGTCTGCTTCGCCTGGGAAAATTGATGCGCTTGGTTCCACAACCCGTTATTTTCGGATTTGTCAATGGACTCGCCATCATCATTGGAGGCAGCCAAATTGAACAGTTCAAGACCAGTGAGGGCGGGTGGCTCGGCGGTGAATCGTTGATGATTTTCGGGGCGCTTGTGGCACTTTCGATGGCGATCATTGCTTTTTTACCCCGCCTGACCAAGGCCATTCCGGGAGGCTTGGCTGCGATCTTGGTGGTTTTTGCCATCGTGGCCTTCACCGGGTTGGACACCAAAACGGTCGGCGATTTGGCCTCCATCGAAGGCGGATTTCCACCGTTTCACATTCCCAATGTCCCATTGACTTGGGCCACATTGACCCTCATCTTCCCTTATGCCGCCATTGTCGCCGGTGTTGGCTTGCTTGAGAGTTTACTCACATTGAACATCATCGATGAAATCACCCAAACGCGAGGACAAGGCAACCGTGAATGTGTCGCGCAAGGAAGTGCCAATATCCTCAGCGGACTCTTCAGTGGCATGGGCGGATGCGCCATGATCGGCCAATCTCTGATCAACGTTTCATCGGGAGCGCGAGCCCGCTTATCAGGGATTGTCGCCGCCGTTATGCTCTTGGTCTTTATCCTCTTTGGCGCTCCACTCATTGAACAACTGCCGATGGCTGCGCTGACAGGGCTCATGATCATGGTCGCCATTGGAACGTTTGAGTGGGCGTCGTTGCGTACGTTTCGTCGGATGCCAACCAGTGATGTGTTGATCATGCTCGTCGTTACCATTGTCACAGCGGTGCTACACAATTTGGCTCTGGCTGTTCTGATCGGTGTGATCATCGCGGCACTCTTGTTTGCATGGGACAATGCCATTCGCATTCGCGCTCGCAAGCGGGTGGATGAAAATGGCTGGAAACACTATGAAATATATGGTCCGCTGTTTTTCGGCTCCATCACCTCGTTCCAGGAAAAATTCGACGTCACCAACGATCCCGAACACGTGGTCATTGATTTCGAAGAAAGTCGTGTTTCCGACATGTCTGCCATCGAAACCTTGAATCGACTCACGGCACGGTATGCGGAGGCGGGAAAAACAGTGCACTTGCGGCATTTATCCGAAGATTGTCGCAGACTATTGGATCGCGCAGATGAGATCATCGAAGTCAACCACTTCGAAGACCC
>CALGEI010000211.1 GCA_937881575.1 uncultured Flavobacteriales bacterium
CCGTACAAGGTGACCGATGCACCGGGCAGTCGTTGGAAATATGAAGGAGGCAATACCATGCTCTTGGAAGAAATTATAGCTTCATTGGGAAAAGGTTCATTGAGTGATTGGGTTGAGAGAGAGTTGTGGCAGCCAATGGGAGCAGAGAACGATGCGTTTTGGGGGTTGGATGCACCACTTGAGGAGGGCGGTGTCGAACGTTGTTTTGCTCAGTTTTATGCAACGACTCGTGACTATGCTCGATTTGGAAAACTGCTCAATTCCGCCGGAAAATGGGGAGATCGTCAATTGTTGAGTGAAGCATTTACGGAAGCGGTCACGACACCAATTGCGCAGACGACGGACGCGTGTGACGCGGAACATTACGGCTACCAAATTTGGTTGGGCGAGACATCCAATGGCGAGGCGTTTAGCTGCATGGAGGGCCTGCGAGGTCAAATGATTATTTCCGTGCCCGAGTTGAACGTGGTCGTTGTGCGGACGGGTTACAGCAAACAAGAATTGAAGCAGGGTGAATTACCGGCTGACATCTACCGAGTCTTGGACATGGGACTACGTAGTATCAATGGATAGAGGCGCTAACTGATTCGTCAGCCATGAAGTCATTGAGGCCAGTTACAAATTCAAGTCATCAACGCGGATGTTTAATCCATTGTTTTGATGACAAGAAATAAATCAATGACTGCTCTAAATCAACCCATCCGGTGTCTTGTTGTAGACGATGAAATGCCAGCGCGTCAGGCGTTGTGCCGTCAAATTGAAAGGCACTGTCCGCACTTTCAAGTTGTGCAAACGGCGAGTTCTGCCGCGGAAGCGTTTCAACTGATCAAAGAGCTTGCTCCCGAAGTGGTATTCTTGGATGTCCGCATGCCCCATGAAACAGGACTCGAGCTTTTGGACCGCTTTGAAGAACGCACCTTCCATGTTGTTTTTTGCACCACCTACCACGAATATGCCGTTGAAGCCTTGCGCAAAAAAGCGTTCGATTATTTGCTAAAACCAGTGGATGCCATGGACTTGATCGCATGTGCCAAGCGCATTACGTATGCGCTCAGGGTTCAGCCAGAATCACAGCAGACACAGACGCCGCCAGGGGGGCGTCGAGTGGAGCTAATTACCTCGGGTCAACGCCATTTTGTGCGGCACGCAGACATTGTGTATGTCGAGGCGTCGGGCAGTTATTCGACGCTTTATCTGACCACAGGCAAACGCATTACCGTATCGAAAAACTTAAAGCGCATTGAAGAAATGCTTCAAGACACGCTGTTTTGTAGGGTGCACAACTCCTTCTTGGTTCGACTCGATGCGGTGCAATCATTTAGCCACCGCAATGGCACGTTGTTGCTTCCAAATGGGAAGGAGATCCCTATGGCCGTGCGGAAGCGTGAGCAGGTGAGGAAGCGATTGGTTGGGTTGATGACAGGTGCCCAGGATGAGGCTGAATTGCCCCTTGCAGCAGAACAGCAACAGCAATTGTTGACGTCGCAATAGCTACCCTCGGTTCTCCCCGTATCTTTGCCGTTCATGACAGA
>CALGEI010000212.1 GCA_937881575.1 uncultured Flavobacteriales bacterium
GGCAATGATTGTTGGGGTTGGTCTGACCCGGAAACGGGAAGAGAGATCGCAATCTTTGGTCGGTCAAATGGTACTGCATTCATTGATGTGACCAATCCAACGGACATGAAGTACTTCGCCAATCTGCCTACGGCGACCAACTCAAGTTTGTGGCGAGACATCAAAGTGAATGGAGACCATGCTTATATCGTTTCAGAGGCAGGAGGACATGGCATGCAGGTCATCGACTTGATGGCGCTTTTGGATTTGCCGTTGGATGAGGTGACTCTTCTGACTCCCGATGCATACTATGCTGGATTTGGCAATGCGCACAACATTATGATCAATGAGGATACCGATTTCGCCTATGCGATCGGTACCAATACATTTAACGGAGGCATGCACATCATGGACATCTCGAGTCCTTTGGATCCGATCCTAGTTGGTGCGTATGATGGTGCTTATTCGCATGACATCCATCCGGTGGTATACAATGGCCCCGATCAGGATTATGCCGGACGTGAAGTCGTCTTCTGTTTCAACGGTTCCGCTGGAATCGCCATTGTAGATGTCGAAGACAAGGGAGATACGCAGTTGATTGCACAACTGTCCTATGCGCAGTCAGGGTACACGCACCAAGGATGGGTCAGTGAGGACCAGCGACTGTGTTTCTTCAATGATGAGTTGGACGAGATGAATTTCGGCAACAATACACGAACGTATATCATGGACATTGCGGACCTCGATGCGCCTTCGATTATTGGTTTCTTCGATGCTCCAAGTGAGGCGATTGACCACAATTTATATGTGATTGGCGATAAGATTTACCAATCCAATTATTTAAGCGGACTTCGCATCTTGGACAACAGTGCTGCTGCTTCCGGTACGTTGGAGTTGGTGGGTTATTTTGATACCAACCCTGAATCAGATGCCCCTTCATTTGATGGCACGTGGAGCAATTATCCTTATTTCAACAGCGGGAATATTGGAGTGAGCACCATGTCTCATTTCTTCATGCTTCAACCTGGAGCGAGCATCGCACCAGAGACTGTTTCAGTTCCTGTGGTAACACCGGACGTTTCGTTCACTGTATTTCCAAATCCAGCGAGTGATTTCTTGGTGATTGACGGGTTTCACGGCCAATCAGCCTTGGAGTTATACGACCTACAAGGCAAAATGGTGAAGCGTTGGAATGAACTCCCTGTATTGCCAGGTTTGCACATCGACGTGGCCAATGTCCCGAATGGTATGTATTCCTTGCGGTTGGTATCCACAGGGAAGACCACCAAGTTGGTGATCCAATAAGGTCCTTTTTGTAAAGTAAAACGATTTGATTACGGTCGTCTTGGACGCAGCATAGCGTGCAGGGCGACCGTTTCTTTTGCCGCAATCACATCGTGAACACGCAGGATGTGTGCCCCGCGCTCTAAGGCCCAGGCATGCGTGGCGGTCGTGCCGTTCAATGCTGTTTCTGGAGTGCCGTCTAAGGCCTTCCAAATCATGGACTTTCGACTCAATCCCACCAGGATGGGCACTTCTAGCTCTAGAAACCGATCGAGACCGGCGAGCAAAGCGTAGTTGTCCTCCAACGATTTGCCGAACCCGAACCCGACATCGACGATGACATCTTGGATTCCCGCCTCATGCGCGGCATTGACGCGGTTTTCAAGCCAGCGGTAGACATCTTCAACCGGATCTTCATAATGGGGTGCGTCTTGCATGGTTTTTGGAGTGCCCTGCATGTGCATCAGCACGAGCGGTGTATTGTACTGGGCAACGACTCTGAACATGGCAGGATCCAATGTGCCTGAGCTGACATCATTGATCATGGCAGCACCAAAATCCAATGCGCGTCGTGCGATTTCAGCGTGAAAAGTATCCACGGAGATCCAAGCATCCGGTCTGCGATTGATGATTCCTTGAATGACGGCTCCAATGCGTTTCCATTCCTCTTCTGCGTCGATTTTGGCTGCACCAGGCCGCGTCGATTGTCCTCCGATATCGAGAATATCGGCTCCATCAGCGAGTAGTTTCAGGCCCCGTTCTATGGCGGAATCAATCGCATTGAAACGTCCGCCATCATAAAACGAATCGGGCGTACAATTCAAAATGGCCATGATTTTGGGTGAATCGATGATAAGTTTTCTGTTAGCAGCGGCCAGCTCATAGGAAATGAAATCGGGGTTCTTCATGTCTCGGTCCTGTATGCCATCCATCGGTTCGTTGTATCTTCCCGCAAGTTATTCCAACAGCCACTGATTCCGTGACTACGCTAGAACAAACCCTAACACAATACGACCGGGCATTCGCGCAATGCGCTCGTCTGTTCGAGGCGAAAACGTCTGATTATGGCACCGCTTGGCGAATTTTGCGTCCTTCCTCTTTAACGGACCAGCTCTTTATCAAAGCCAATCGCATTCGCACGCTGCAGGAGACAGGGAAGTCGATGGTTGATGAGAGCATCGATTCAGAATTCATTGCGATCGTCAATTACAGCTTGATGGCGCTGATTCAATGTGGCATGGGAGCGGATGAGCCTTTGGAGCTTGATTCCAAGGAGGCGATGTCGCTGTATCAGAATGCTTTTGATGAAACGCGTGCACTTATGATTCGCAAGAATCACGATTATGGTGAAGCTTGGCGTGACATGCGGGTAAGTTCCCTAACCGATTTGATTTTGATGAAGCTTCTTCGGGTGAAGCAAATAGAGGACCATGCCGGGGTAACCCAGGTCTCAGAGGGAATCGACGCGAACTACCAGGACATGGCAAATTATGCAATTTTTGCACTCATCTTGTTAGAAGAAGCCGCGTAAAGGCCTCCTTGAATCCGTTTGCGTAGTTAACTTGCTACTCAAATCTTTTGGTATGCAATTTTTTCGAGGCTTAGTCCAATTGTGCCGGCTTTTGGTCGGTTCGCTTTTCATCGTTTCTGGATTGATCAAGTCCAATGATGCCATGGGCTTCATGTACAAATTAGAAGAGTACTTTGAGCCGGGCGCGCTGAATCTACCGGGATTGGAAGAGTATGCGCTGTCTCTTTCCGTTTTGATTTGCATGGGGGAAATCTTGTTGGGCGTTGCGATGGTCATCGGAGCTTTGCCGAAGCTAACAGCGACACTCACGGGGATTTTAATGGCATTTTTCACTTGGTTAACCTGGTATACGGCAAACTGCGATCCGTTTGCGACCAAGATGATTGTGGATGCGACGGGTGCATCCGTTGAAATCGCCAACCAATGTGTTTTGGCTTGCGGATGTTTTGGCAATGCGATTCCATTGACACCTTATGAGAGTTTTATCAAGGACGTGGTTCTTTCGATTTTGACCATACCGATTGTGTGGGGTGCTTTCAAGGGGTGGACACAATTGAACACAAAGCGAGAAGGACTCGTTTTGATTACAGGCAGTTTGGTGGTCATCTATGCTTTTGGAGCGGGCATGTTGGACTGGAGCTTTCCTGTGCTTTTTGCTGCGATAGCCTATGCGTTTGCGGAGGGACTCAAATCTCGATTTTCAAATAATGGCCGAGAGTGGATCATGGCGGCAGGAGTACTCCTCGTTTGTGGCGTATTTCAGTACCATACTTTGACCCATTTGCCGGTTAAAGATTATCGACCATATGCGGAAGGTGAGAACATCTTTGAAAACAGAAAGTCAGCGGATGAGTTGGGAAAGGAGGCGCCAAAGTATGCCACGGAGTACACCTTCAAAAACATCAAAACCCAAGAGGACACGGTCATTCTAAGCACTGAGTGGATTAAGATTTACGGGGAGCCGTGGTTTATACAGCGGTATGAAGAGGTTTCTTTTGATGGTGCTGAAGTCAAAATATCGGAAGGCTACGAACCGCGCATCATGGATTTTCAAATTGTAGACGGCGAAGGGGAGGACCTGACGGACGAATTCCTGCAATGGGAGGGCGATCTGTTGATTCATGTGAGCAAAGACCTGGATACGGGAGCTGGTTTGGGTCAAGAGGCTTTGAATGCTTTAGCTGCGAAAGCGCTGCAAAATGGATGGCGAATGATTGGATTGACCAATGCGCCAGCTGATCAAAACGAAGCGTATCGAGCTGAAGTGAAAGCGCCGTATCCCTTCTATACATGCGATCAGACTGAATTGAAGATCGTTGTTCGCGCGAATCCGGGGTTGGTCTGGCTTCGAAATGGTGTCGTGCAAGAGAAATGGTCTTGGAGGGATGTTCCAGCATGGGGCGATTTAGTCGGAGAAAAGTAAAGCATTGACTCGAATAGCTCTAAAACTGGGTCAGGGCGTCAGCGTATTGTGGGGCGCATTGACCTTGGTTTTTATTTTATTTGCGCTGATTCCAGATCCCGCAAGACAGCTTGCAGGTCAGAATGAGCAGGAGGAGGTCGTTGAGGCCATTCGAGAGAAATATGGGTTGAATCAATCTCTCTCTAGACGGTATGTCAACTTTTTTGTTGGCTTGAGTCCATTGCGTCAAGACGAATCCGGGTGGATCTGGGGAGCGCCCGATTTAGGACGTTCTTTTGTATCGGATCGTCCGGTCACAGGAGCTATTTTTCAATCACTTCCAGCCACTATTTTGCTTGCGGTTTTGGCCATGGCCATGGCCATGATCATTGGTTTGTTTGGAGGTTTGATCTGCGGATCCATGGCGGGATCATGGGCTGACCGCCTTTTTTTAACCATTGCTTCATTGGGTATGAGCGCTCCGTCGTTCGTGATGGCCATCGTGGTTTCGTGGTTGTTCGGTTCGGTTTGGCATGCTTGGACGGGCTTGCCCATGACCGGTGGGCTTTGGGAGGTTCATCCGTTTGACGGCCCTCAATTGGCTTTTCGACATGCGATTCTACCCGCAATAACCTTGGGCATTCGGCCATTGTCGGTCGTTTTTCAGTTGACGCGAAACAGCGTCACTGAAATTTTGCTGTCATCTTATGTACGTACAGCAAAATCCAAGGGCTTGAGCATGACACGCATCATGACGCACCACGTGTTGCGCAATGCTTTGAATCCCGTTTTGACAGCCGCTTCAGGTTGGTTCGCAAGCATGCTGGCAGGTGCCGTTTTTGTCGAATACGTTTTCGGTTGGCAAGGCATGGGGCTGCTCATGTTCCGGGCTCTGGAACAAAGCGATTTGCCGATGGTAATGGGTTGCGTAGCGGTCATCGCAACGATTTTTGTTCTGGTCAACTTGGTGGTCGATCTCCTCTACGGATGGATCGATCCGCGTGTTAGTGACGCAAGTTTGCGTTGATCAATCGGATCAATTCACGAGCGGTCTTATTGTAATAGCGTTTGGTACGGTAACTTGAGACCCATTGGATGCCTGCAACCGCATTGGTCAAAAAGAGTTCGTCTGCGCGCAGCAATTCCTGAGGTGTCAAAGTGCATTCATAGACTTTGTAGCCATTCTCGATGGCAACATTGATAATGGCCGCTCGCATTACGCCTCCAACCGGTCCGTCATCCAATCCAGATGTGTAAAGCACGCCATTGCTCACAAGAAAAATATTGGAACGAGAGGACTCAATGATTGAATTTTGATCATTGGAAATGAGGGCGTCATCCAATTCATGCTCGGCGGCCCAGATAGACGCTTGCACGTAGAGGTTGGCAGCAATGTTTTTAAAGTTGGCGAGTGGACTGATCGATTTTTTCATAGCCAGAAACAAATCAACGGAGATGCCCTTCTCATTGATCTGGAATGCATTGTGATCGATCGGTTCACATTCAGCAATCCAAAGCAACGCATTTGAAGTGGGGGTGTATCGTCCTTCACCGTCCCGAATAAATGAGGCTCGAATGCGCCCGCCTTCAAGCAATGAGTTGGCTTGAATCAACCGTTCAACGGCTGCCGAGAAAACGGAGAGATTGAAGTCTCCTGGAGCTTGGATGCGGTGAGCTTTCAGACTGTTGATGATTCGGTTGAAGTGCAGAGAAAGGTGTTGAGCTTTTCCATGGGCAACACGAATCGTTTCGAAAAATCCATCAGCGTAACGAAAACCGCGATTCCGGATGGAGCCCGGAAGTCTGGACTCATCCACCAATTGGCCATCGACGAGATACACAACGCGAGGCTCTGGATTCCACTGTATCGTTTCACTTATCGCCTTCATGGTCTTCCTGTGGGGATGCTAGCAATGTATCAAGCAGGTCAGCAATGTCAGCATTGACAGGAAGCAAGAGGCCTTTTATACCGGCACCTTCACCGGCCTCAAGATCACGTGTCTTATCTCCAATCATCCAGGATTTCGATGGGTCTATGCCATGCTTGGCGCACGCACGTTCGAGCATGAGACTGCCAGGTTTGCGACTAAGACTCTCACCGAAATGAGGGTGATGTGGGCTATAGTATACATCGGTCAATGCAAACCCGTTTTCTTCGCATTGATTCTTAAGATGGGTGTGGATTTCATTGACATCAGCATGGGTGTAGAGCGACTTGGCGATTCCTCCCTGATTTGTGATGAGAACGAGCAAATATCCGGCGTCATGAAGCTTTTTTAGTGTTGCATAAACAGTAGGTAACACAGTGAATTCTCGCAGGCTACGGGTGTAATCTCCGGGGTCGTGGTTGATGACGCCATCGCGATCAAGGAAAATGGCTTTCTGGCTCGCAATCATGCAGCGAAGCTAATCACCAAACCCTCTTCAATTCAAGTCAAACTATGCAATCCTTGTTCCAGGTTCAACCGCTTCATCTACAGTGATCAATGCTGTTCCGTTGTTTGCATCCAGTGCACCTAAGAGTAAAAATTCAGACTGAAATGGACCAATTTGTTTTCGGGGAAAGTTGACAACGCCAACAACTTGCTTGCCAATCAGTGCATGTGATTGATAACGTTGCGTGATTTGAGCTGAAGTTTTGAGGATTCCGCGAGGAATTCCAAAATCCACATGAACAATGAGAGCGGGTTTTCTGGCTTCAGGGAAGGGCTCTGCAGATATGACAGTGCCAACTTCTAACTGGACAGATTCAAATGTTTCCCAATCGATGAGTGCCTTCATAAAACGAATATACCGAAAGATGATTCTCATGGCGCCCCTTCTGACCGGAGGTGTGTTTGCTATCTTTGGTCGATGCAGGAAGACCCATGGAGCAAGTTCGCCTCATTTGATGAAGCCCTCTGGAGAGAGCAAGCCAAAGACGTGGACTTGTACGCTTTGAAAATAGGAGATGTAAAACTCCCTATTCGAGGAGAGAGAAGAGGCCTTTGGCCCCCATTTCCCGCCAAGGCATTGCAGGTTGATTCTTTGGCAAACGCTTGGGAAATTCAACAGCGCCATGATTCGAATGCGGCCCTGCTTCAGGCTTTGCAACACGGGGTTGAGGGCATTCGTGTTGCGAGTGCAGATTCGTTCGGTGAACTTTTAGCCGGTGTGCATTTGAACATGGTTTCTTTGCACGTCGTGGGGCCATCCTCAGAGTCTCAGATTCAAGTTTTAAAATCGTTGGGAGCAAACGCTGAATTGAGAGGGTCGTGGTTGAATGCCAGTTCGGGGGGATCGGACGACGCCAAGGTCCAATTGGATCATCTGAACCTGATTCAAGCTGTTTTTCCCCTACTGCGCTCATGGACTTGTCCGTCAGTTCAATGGCTCAATCAAGGTGATACGTGCTATCATGTGATGGCACGCATTGGGTGGACTTTGGACCAATTCATGAAATCATTTCATTCAGTAGAACGGAAATCTCAAGCAGTACTTCAGGTCGCCTTGGAGTGGTCGGTTGGTGAAAACATTCTGCTCGAAATAGCCAGTTTGCGTGCATTGCGCTTGTTTTGGGAGCAATGGCTTGAATTCCACCAGTTGCCGACTGTCAGCGTTTGGATCAACGCTGTCAACGCGCCATACGCGATGGATACTGCGAAAAAAGAAGACCACCTGATTCCGCAAACAGCTGGAGTATACGCAGCGGTGATGGGAGGTGCCGATGGCATTGAAGCGGTACCGCATGATGCAGCTGGGGAGGTCGGATTGTCTTCTCCTGATGGGTTGCGTTGGGCCCGAAATGTGCACCATATATTTCGCGAAGAATCGGGATTGCATCGTGTTACAGACCCCATGGGGGGAAGCGCAGTTGTAGAATCATGGACGCACACTTTGCTCGAAAGGGCTTGGGAGGAATACCGTTCTGGTTATGTTCAAGATGCACGAATCAAAACAGAACACTGATGGCACACCCAATCACATCGGAATCTACAATGGGCTCATTTCCTCAAGAACGATTTGGACCCGGACAACCACCTTATCTCGGTGGTCCCTATTCCACCATGTATGCCGCGCGGCCTTGGACCATTCGTCAGTATGCCGGGTTTTCCACCGCTGAGGCATCCAATGCATTTTATCGTGCCAACTTGGCTGCAGGGCAAAAGGGGTTGAGTGTGGCCTTTGATTTGGCAACGCACCGGGGCTACGATAGCGATCATCCACGTGTCACAGGAGATGTCGGTATGGCTGGCGTGGCCATTGATACTGTGGAGGACATGAAGCGTTTGTTTGATGGGATTCCGTTGCATCAAATGTCTGTGAGCATGACCATGAACGGCGCGGTCCTGCCAATTTTAGCATTCTACATCGTCGCAGGAGAAGAGCAGGGTATTCTCAGAGCTCAATTGCAAGGAACCATTCAAAATGACATTTTGAAAGAGTTCATGGTTCGGAATACCTACATCTACCCTCCACAACCTTCCATGCGCATCGTATCCGATATTTTTCGGTATACGTCAGAGTTCATGCCGAAATTCAATTCGATCTCGATCTCGGGCTATCACATGCAGGAAGCGGGAGCAACTCCAGAAATTGAACTCGCTTACACCTTGGCCGATGGAGTTGAATATGTAAAAGCGGGTGTGGCTGCAGGTTTAAACATTGATGATTTCGCTCCCCGGTTGAGCTTCTTTTGGGCGAGCGGAATGGAGCACTACAAAGAAATCGCGAAAATGCGTGCAGCACGATTGCTTTGGGCTGAATCCATGAATCGATTGGGTGCGAAAAACCCGAAATCGTTGGCGCTTCGAACACACACCCAAACGAGCGGTTGGTCCCTAACAGCCCAAGATCCATGGAACAACGTGGCAAGAACTGAATTGGAAGCCCTCGCAGCCATATTCGGTGGAACACAATCGCTCCATACCAACTCCATGGATGAAGCCATCGCGCTTCCGACGGAAGCTTCAGCTAGGATAGCTCGAAATACACAGCTTTTTTTGCAAAATCAAGCAGGCCTAACTCAAGCTGTTGATCCATGGGCAGGATCGCGATGGATGGAACAGCTCACAGATCAAATGATCCAGGAAGCGCGTCAGTTGATGGGGGAGATTGATAAGGCAGGCGGCATGGCAGTAGCCATTGAGCAAGGGTTGCCAAAACTGCGAATCGAAGAAGCTGCAGCATCTAAGCAAGCCCGCATTGACCGTGGAATTGACCGCATCGTTGGAGTGAATCTGTTTTCTGTCAATGACGATACAGATTTGGAGGTGTTGAGCATCGATCAGGAGGTGGTTCGCAATGAACAAGTCAACAGGCTCGAAAATTTAAAGTCAAGTCGAGATTCAGAAGCGGTTCGCCTGGCGCTCATTGAAATGCGAGAATGCGCCAAAGGCAATGGGAATTTGCTAGAGTCTGCTGTCCATGCTGCACGCGTGCGAGCGACGTTGGGTGAAATGAGCGCAGCTTTGGAGGATGTTTTTGGACGGTACCAACCGCAATCTAGAAAAGTGAGCGGTATCTTCTCACGCGCTATGGAAGGTCAATCAGATTTCAAGGCAGTCGTCGATCGCACGACGCGATTTGCAACGAAAGTGGGGCGACAACCACGGATATTGGTCGCGAAAATGGGGCAAGATGGCCATGATCGTGGGGCAAAAGTGGTGGCATCGTCCTTTGCTGATTTGGGGTTTGACGTCGACTTGGGGCCGTTGTTTCAAACGCCCGAGGAAGTGGCTCAGCAAGCAGTTGACCACGATGTTCACGTTGTTGGAATCAGCACGTTGGCTGGTGGGCACAAGACGTTGGTTCCTGAATTGATTGAAGCTTTGAAAACGAAAGGCCGTTCAGATATACTGGTCGTTGTCGGAGGGGTGATTCCGGCACAAGATCATGCGCTGCTTTTTCAGCAAGGGGTGGTTGGTGTTTTTGGCCCAGGAACCCCCATCACGCAGTCAGCGAATGATTTGCTGGATGTTTTGCTGGAGGCGTTTGGAGTGTGACGTTGAACGAGTCCACATGGCCACTTAAGAAATGTTCCAAACGCCCAGCGTTTGACTTCCAAGTCCGTTGATCCATGCAGCACCCGTCATGGGTTTTTTGCCAGGAGGTACGAGTTTCTCAATTTGAATCCAACCGTCGGAACAAGCAAGAATTAGGTTGTTCTCATGAACGACCGCTGTTCCTGCTAAGTCTTTTGAAAACAATCGATTGTGCTGTTTGGCTTGAAGTATTTTCAAGTCTCCAAGTGGGCTGGGAGTCCAGGCCTTTGGGAAGGGGTGGAGGCCTCTGATGTGATCAAGGTTTGCTTGGCATGATCGATTCCAGTCGATGCGACAGTCGGGTTTGAATAATTTGGGTGCGTCCAAAACTGATCCGACATCGGGGTACACATGTTGTGGAATGCCTTGGAGTTCGCCAGCAATCAAATCATTCAATGTTTGAACGATCAATGCTTGCCCTAGTTGTGCCAATCGATCGTGAAGGTTGCCCGTATCTTCAAATGGTTCGATGGGTGTGGAGCATTGCAACAAGATATCTCCCGTGTCGATGTTGTGTTGTAAGGAGAAGGTCGTGACACCCGTTTCTTTCAGTCCGGCCATGATGGCCCGATGAATGGGCGCCGCGCCGCGGAGGTTGGGAAGAAGTGATGCGTGCAAATTGATCGTTCCAAAAGGAGGGGCATTCCAAACCACCTCAGGAAGCATCCGGAACGCAACCACAACCGCCACATCCACCTCCCAAAATTTGAAAGCTTCGAGGAATTCGGGGGCTTTGAGGTTGGTCGGTTGTAAAACAGGAAGTCCGTGCTTCTCGGCCGCGATTTTAACTTCGGATGCCTGCATTCGCTGGCCACGGCCTGCGGGACGATCGGGTGCCGTTACCACTCCAATGAGATCGTGAGAGCTGGCCAACAAACCCTCCAAACAAACGGCTGCAAATTCTGGGGTCCCGAGGAATGCGATTCGCAATGGACGGTCAAGAGAGGTGGTTGGAAATGTAGCCATGGGAGCAAATTTCAACCATTCTTTGTTTTCAACCACGAAGCTTGTCGCAGGAACCACCAGCTTCCCAAACCAATGCAAGAAAAGTAAACCCACTCAACACGCCAAATGACCCATATGGGCTGTGGCCACCAGAGGGTCATGCAGGCCGCGACAATCAGATAGAGCGTAACGGTTACCAACTCCACCCGGAATGCATGAACGGTGGCACCCAGGCCTTGAATGGTCGAAAGAAAAACTCCTGAAAAAGATTCCAAAAGCACTGCGACAAAGACAACTTTAAATGTTCGTGTCATGGCATGGAAGCCCTCGCCCTCGTCAAAAAATAAGCGAGCGAGCGTCTCTGGATACAGAATAAAGCCGTGGCAAAGCAGCAGTATTCCTCCGAAATTCAGAAGAACAATACGACGCAATGTGACTTTCAATTCAGCAGAGCGTCCTTCTCCAATCATGCCACTTACATACGTTCTCGTGGTTTGCTGCATGCCTTGGGCCACGGCAAAACCAAGCATGAACAAGTTGCGTGCTACGTGTGATACTTTCAATTCCATGCCCCCCACCTTTTCCACTAAAAAGAAAAAAGCGGTCCATGTACCCACAGTCACAATGAATTGCGCCATCATGGGGTAAGCGAGTTTCCACAGTGCAATAAGATAGCTTCGCTGCAGCCAGTTCCAAGGGCGGTACGCGTCTTTAATGACCCATGCGGTCATGCAAATTGCCAAAACGCACCCGGACAATTCTGCGACAAAGGAGGCCCATGCAGCGCCTTGAGCACCCATAGCCGTCATTCCCCACCACCCTTCTACCCAACCGGCATCTAGGATGATGTTGACGAATGCGGTCGTACCCGAGATGATTAAAATGGGCAAGGTGCGCGCGGTCCCCGTATAGAGTGCATTGAATGCAAGCATCAGAGAGAATGGGATGAACCCCCAGGTTCGAACAGATAGAAAAGGCTCAAAGACATTGCGCACTGAATCACTGGCTATGGTGCTTCCTAGTAAACCTTGATTCAGAATGGTAGCAAGTGCCATCAGTGTGATTCCGAGTGCTCCATGAAATGCGAGGCCCGAACGAAAAGTGCTCAAGGCAAGATCACGGCGACCTTCGCCCAAACGTTTGGCAATGGTAATTTGAAGGGCGGCGCTACTTCCCACTGCGAGCATCTGGAGCGTGAGGTAAACCAGCCCTGCATTTCCTGCCCCATTGATGGCGTCTTCATTGAGTCGAGCCAGAAAGAAGTTGTCGGTTAGGACCACGAAGAACTGGACCAAAGACCCCAGAGAAATGGGGATGGCCATGCGCAGCAAGCTCGCATAGTCGTTTTGAAGGGGACGGTCCGTTTTCATCAGCGCGCAAAAGTCGCTATAGAACGTCGATAATCAACTTTGATTTCAATCGAAAAGAGGCCGTCCTGTTTGAGCTGAAATACCGAGACGCTTCAAAATTAAATCGGATTTCCGAACCGTTTTCATAGCCCATTCACTGCGGAGAGTTTCTTTTTCCTCTTCAGAGAGTGACCAAGTTGATCTTGGCTGGAGGCGGCAACGTTTACTCAATTCGTAAAGAGCAATGGCTGCTGCCACACTGATGTTCAGTGATTCGGCAAAACCGTACATGGGGATGGCGACATGGTAGTCAGCCTCGGATAGCATCCGGTCAGAAACGCCTTTCCATTCTGTGCCCATGACCAATGCCAAAGGCTGATCGATGGGGACATCATCGACATTGAACCCATCCACATGAGGAGATGTGACTGCGATGCGAAATCCATTCCTCCTGAGATGATCGATACAGGCTCCTGTGGGGTCAGGTTGCTGCTTATACCGGTGCAAAGTCAGCCAACTGGGGGTGCCCTTGGAGACTCCTCGATTGTAGACCCAGGGGTTGACGTCTTCAATTAGATGGACGTCCTGAATGCCCATGCCATCGCAACTTCGCATGACCGCGCTTGCATTTCGCGACTGGTAAATATTTTCGAGAACGACTTGTATGTGGCGCGTTCTCTCGTACAAGGCATCATCAAAACGTTGCACGCGCTCCTGACTTAGAAAAGGGAGCAGGGCTTCAAAGCGCAAATCGGATTCGCTTTTCATCAGGTGTATTCAAATTCGACTCAAAAAAAAAGCCCCTCGCATACACGAGGGGCTTTTAAAATTATTGCAAAAGAGCAATCACATTTTTGAATTCAAGTCAGCACCTGCCTTGAACTTGATCACATTCTTCGCTGCGATTGTGATTTCCTTACCCGTTTGAGGGTTACGTCCTTTACGCTCAGCGCGGTGAGTGACAGAGAATGATCCGAATCCTACGAGAGAAACACGGTCACCTTTGCTCAATGCACCTGCTGTTGCTTCAACGAATGCATCCAATGCACGCTTTGAGTCTGCCTTTGAGATACCGGCACCTTCCGCCATTGCATCTACCAATTCTGCTTTGTTCATGGTAATATTGATTAGAAATTATTTTTCAACTCCGCCAAATATATAGGTGCGAACTCAACGGTAGCAAGGGTTGCCGAATGATTCGGTGCAATTCGTTAATAAACCCAAGTCTTTTGTTGAAAACGGCATGAAAATTCAATGAAATAAGCTGTTGAATAGCTGTTTCTCATGCCGCACTTGTCGGGTTTTTTGAGTTTTTTGGTCGAAATCGCCAAATCAAACCTGTTATGATGGGGACAAAAGTGGCTTCTGCAACCCCGGTGCCGAGCACAAACCATTGGCCCCATGCAATGGCCAATGAAACAATGCACAACGCCAAAACGAGGATGTTGAAAAAAGCGGGGTCCATTCCGGGGCGTCCAGATATGGCTACGCTCACTCCAGAAACAACGACACAGAGCGTGTTCGCAAACCAGTTAACGCCACCCGGGTCGGCAATGAATTTTTGAAGCGATCCGGTCAGAAGGAGTAAAAGCAGGGCATAGGCCAGAAATTTCTTCATATTCATGAAGCGAAGGTACGTGGGAGGTACTTTTGCCGCATGAATTTGAGTGTATTTCAATCCTTCCAACGCTATCGACCCGAGATTCGATTTGCGGACATCGATGCCGTTGGCATTGTTAACAACGCCGTTTACCCAACCTATTTCGAGCAATGCCGCATTCATTTGTTCGAAGGGTTTGTAGGCAAAGAATGGAATTGGAACGACGCCGGGATGGTGGTTGCACGCCATGAAATTGATTATTTACGGCCCATCGCGATGAATGATGAGGTCGAAATTGTGACTTGGATTGACTCCATCGGCTCAAAAAGCATGGTCGCGGCATATGAGGTGTATGTGCAACGCCGAGGGGAGTGGAAGCTTGCCTCCAAAGCCAAGACGGTGATGGTTTCCTATGATCATGTGAATCATTGCTCTACCACCTGGCCTGAATCTTGGATTGAAATCTTGAAAGATTCAGAGATGCAAAAGCCTGCTTAATGGCTTTCTTTGGAATCATTCAGAGTATCATGTCCGCTTTTTTGTGAATCGGTGCATAAGTGGTTGCTGGCGAATTTTGCGAAATGTCTTGGTACGTTTACTTTGCAATCGATTCACTAAAATTAATAGCATGAAGCAACACCTTACCCTCGGAGTATTTCTCGCCATGACTGCATGGTTGAGTGCTCAAGTCCTGATCCCTGTGACTTTTCAGGTTGACATGTCCAATGAGACGGTTTCCCCAGATGGAGTTTATCTCGCCGGGAGCTTTCAAGCGTGGGACCCCACGGCCACGATGCTGTCAGATGATGATCTCGACAATGTTTATGAAGTTACCCTGGATGTGGAACCAGGAATGCTCGAATTTAAATTTCTGAACGGACCGGGATGGGACTACGCAGAGGATGTCCCTCCAACGTGTCAAGTGGAGGTGGCAGGAAACGACAATCGTTTCCTGTATGTGGATGAGATGCAAACAGAGGCTTCCATGCACGTATGTTTCGCGAGCTGCGCAGCTTGCGGGTTGAACAGTGTTCGTTTGCGTGTTGACATGAGCCTCGAGGCGGCAATATCCCCCAATGGAGTGCATGTGGCTGGAGACTTCCAAGGTTGGGATCCTGCGGTGAATCCATTGCAGGACCTGGATGAAGATGGCATTTGGGAGACTGTGGTTTCATTTGATACGACGGGATTGGGAAGCACGATTCTTTTCAAGTTTATCAATGGCAATGCATGGACTAACCCGACTGAAAATGTGGAAGATGAGACTTGCGGTGATGGCTTTGGCAACCGCACAATGGCATTGACCAGTACCAATGATGTGCTCTATGGTGATTTGGCAACGGGTGGTGCTCCATGCTATAATGCTTGTGGAACGTGTGTTTCACCAACTGAAGTGACATTGCGAGTGGATATGACCTCTCAAGAAACAGTGTCGGTCAATGGTGTGCACGTAGCAGGATCGTTCCAAGGATGGTCAGCCAATGCGACGCCTCTTAGTGATGACGATGGCGACGGCATCTGGGAAGTGACCTTGGGCATGGCTCCAGGAGAGTATGAGTTCAAGTTTATCAATGGCAATGATTGGAGCGGCAATGGCGACGGCAATGTGGACAATGAATTGGTCGTAGGTGATTGCGCTGCTGAGGGAACTGACAATCGCGCGTTGTCAGTAGGAAGCGATCCTGTTCTCTATGAGGTTTGTTACAATGCATGTGAATTGGGATGTGTTGAGAATCCAGATCCTGCGGATATTACGTTTCGTGTGGACATGTCAGAAGAGGATGTGAATGCCAACGGAGTTTGGGTGATTGGGAATTTCACCACACCGAACTGGCAAGCGGGGGGCATGCAGATGACCGATGACGATGCTGATGGGGTCTATGAAGTCACTGCCAATGTCAGCGGTGGAGTCACAGTCCTCTACAAATTTGTCAATGGCGACCCATCCACGGGTGACAATGGAATTGATTATTTGGAAGAGTCAGGAGTCCATGTTGATGCTGAAGGCAACGAATTGGGCAACTTTGAATTGGATGGCTGTGGCTTAGCCAATGGATTTGGCGCATACAATCGAATTCACGAGAGAAGTGGAACCGCTGAGATACTCGAGGCTACCTGCTACAATAAGTGCACGACGTGTGTTGTAAGCGTTGATGAATTGATTTTGAATGCGATGGCTATCTATCCCAATCCCTTTGTTCACGAATTGAATGTTCAATTCGTGAAGTTCACCTTGGGTGGTTTTTTGGAATTGCGCGACATGACTGGGCGACTGGTTCGTTCCGATTTCTTGTCACAAGGGACGAATCGGATACAATGGTCGACTTCTGATTTGGAAGCGGGCACTTATACATTGTCGTTGGTGGGCGACGTCAACATTCCCGCTCAGTTGATCGTAAAACACTGATTGCGTTAGTGACTTTTTAAGAACGGAGGAGGCGAAAGTCTCTTCCGTTTTTGTTCACATTGTTTGGTGTATATCCTTTGGGAAAAATAGATGTTGAGGTTAACCTCAAATGTGCTAGAAGTCTATATTTGACC
>CALGEI010000213.1 GCA_937881575.1 uncultured Flavobacteriales bacterium
CTGCCGGCGAAATCTGGGATACCGCTCGCCTGTCGGGATCCTTCTTCATTCGGGCAATCGTCTCATGAAAACCGTCTCAAATCATCCGTGTCGGAAGTGTCACGGACTGAAAACATACGCGTTGAACTAAGGGGAAAGACAAGCATTGCGCCTCCTTGTCGGGTTCTTAGAGACATGCACCTCCTTCTCCCATGGCGAGAGTCCATTTGGCCGTGCTAAGCAGACGCAACAAAACGATCAATCAAAGAAGGTGCGCCACAAGTCTTTGGAAAACCATGTGTGTCCAAGACGGGATACCGTTTGCTGGACTTCTAGAGGATACCCATCTGCTGTGCCGTTGAGTTCCGCTTGTAGCCGTCGGACAGGGAATAGAAGGAAATCATAAAAGCACGGTCGTCGCAATTCGGTTTCGTCAAATCGTGACATCCAGAAGTGCGCTCCTTTCATGTTTTCCTCGAATACAGCATGCATCGCTTGCATCAAAAAATGAACATGCAAATCATGCTGTTGAAATTGATGCAACGTTGATTCGTTGATTTGAATTTTTTCAATCAGCCATGCAGCCAGTTGCCGATGTCCCATTGTTACGGCAAATGTGCTCGGCTCAATGAAGGCTGACAACTCCAAGTCAGTTTTATCGAGTGAGCCGAACATTTTGAGCCAAAAGAAATCAAAGGTGTGTGTTTGATCCCCCATGAACTGAACGGTAAAGATGCGGCCTCGCAATGCCGGGTGTAAATCCTTCCACGGGAGCTCAGTCCATTCCCATGGAACGATTTCCGACTGATTCAAAACGGCCTTTAATCTTTCAAGACACCCGATGAAAACCTCACATTCCAAAGAAATCGGCTGCATGGCCAGCATCTGCGTCCATTCCCCATAATAACCATTCAAGGCCGAGTAATCAATGAGCCTCAGGTAGATGGATTCCACCAGCTTCGGATGCGATAGCAACTTAACACGATCGGCGATGGGATGGTCACGGATGACCAGTCCCATGGCAATGGCCGTGTGGATTTGGTAGGTGTAAGGGTACCTGTTGAGCTCGTATGCATCTGCATCCAGCAGTGCAATGATGAAATCGTCCTGATTTGAGAGAAAGGACTCTCGGAATGCGCACAAGAGCAATTCAAGTCGTACCAGGTCATTCTCAATTTGAGCGAAAAAGGTGACGGCTTCTTGGGGATCTCTTTGAGCAAGAATCTGATACAATTCTTCTTTTTGTTTCCACAGGCTCAATTTCGGCTGCACACCACAAAACTCCCGATACCCTCCGTAGCCACAAAATCTAGCAAGGGTGTTGAGCGTTTGCTGCCGGGGATTGCGACTTGCTGCCAATCCATACAAGCGTCGCAACGTGTTGTAGCTGATAAATTGATCGGTCTCCACCAAAATCAATGCGGAGAGAAGCTCACAATCACCGCGGGTATAAACCGCAATACCCGATGTCTTTATGACCTCCGATAGTAGGTTTTGAATCATGCTCTATAAATGTACCATTTGTGTATCAAAATCGTACAAATAGAGGTTTAAATTTGATTAGTCTGTATTTTTTTTAGACCAAACCCTACGATATGAAAACCATTCTCATCAGTTTTTTTGCCTTTTTGACCTGCTACCATGTTTCTTCTCAGGAGGCGATTGTTTACCCCTACAATCCTGATGCAGACAATGATGAGTTTATTGGAATTACAGACTTGCTGCCTGTGTTGTCCATTTTTGGAGAAAACTTTCAGCCAGGTGAAATCGTGGTTGACGGCGTGGCACTAGCAGAGGTGCTACTGACAATGCAGCAGACGATTGAAGCGTTGCAACTGCAGGTGGAGACGTTGGAGGCTTCCGCAGTTGTGGGATTGAATGAATACATGAGTGTGGATCATGAAACTCAAACGGTACTATTGTCCGGTGCAAACCTTCAAGTTGTGAATGGTAGCGGTGAGTTACTAGAGGGCAACACCCTTGGCAACATCATTGTTGGTTACAACACCGTGGACAGCGCGCAGCAACTTATCGACCGACAAGGGTCGCACAATTTGGTATTGGGTGCTGGAAACACATACAACGGGTCTGGCAATATCATTGGCGGATCGTCGAACAAATCTCATGGTGATTTCGGAATTGTATCTGGACTTCAGAACGAATACTCAGGATCACGCGGCGGAATGATTGGTGGACGATACAACATTTCTTCGCTTGCGACAGGAGTAACCATCGGGGGTAGAAACAACATCCTTGATTCTGATGATGGAGCAATCGTTGGCGGCAACGGCAATGAGAATTGGCAGGAATGGGGCGTCCTCGTCGGTGGATCAGGCAACCTCATCCAAACGAATGTCGGCAGTCCGACAAGGGCCAATGTGATATGCGGAGGACAAGGGAATACGATCAATGACGGCAATTATTCTGCCATATTCGCTGGTTATGACAACACTGTTTCGGGACAGCTTGCGGCTATAATTGGAGGTCGTGACAGTCAGGTCCATGGATCAGAGTCTGTCATGGTGGGGAGCACAGGAAGTACAATCGAAGGCAATCAAGCTGTTGTTGTAGGTGGTGAGGCTCATCATCTTGGCTCAGACTCGACTGACACACGTTTTTCAGTGATTTTAGGTGGAAGGTTTGCCAATCTGAATTCCGGGTATTGTGGCGTCATCTCAGGCGGTTACGGCAATACACTCACCACCGACTCGCTTTGGCAAGGAAGCCAGGCCCGATCTGTTTTTGGAGGGTTAAACAATAACAATCGAGGTGGTAACGGAGCTACCATTGCAGGAGGACATGGCAATACGCTCTTGCAACGGCCTGGTGGGTCTGCAGACCTCTCCATTGGAACCAATTCGTTCATCGGAAGCATCCAGACTGACAACACCCAAAACATCCGAATCACAGGCGAGCTTGAGGAAGAGTAATCCGTCTTGCGCTTGATTGACTTGAGAGATAACGGGGCCCGCTTGTGGCATGCTCTGTATGCCCCTACAATGCGTTTGCGATTGGTTTTTAAAGGGGAGGGCTCCCCTCCCCTTTAAAAAAAAATGGGTCGTTGTGTCCCCGACACCGAATAGCAACCCCATTTTCACAAAACACGATCAGTCCTCTCTTGCCGCCAATCTCATGAAAAATTCCGCCAATAGGCAAGGCGTCCTTGACGAGTAGAATGAGGCTACTTCTTGTTTTTTGAACTCGAGTGATTCATCCTACTTCAGCCCATACCTCCCGTTTTGAACTGGAGTGACGCGGGCTAATCACCGCTGGTCGGAGCGACTTCCTCTACAGGCTCTGTCGTCGGCGCCACGATTTTATCACGCACACCTCCAAGCAGCAGCGAAAGCCCCGTTGATTCCGACTCTTCGGGCTCGACCAAGGCTTCTTCGGGCTCCCCTTCCCCTGCCGCAACGGCCTCTTGACCAGGAATGGCTATGCGACAATTGCGGGTGCATGGAGCGTCTAGCGCTCCCAGTTCTCGGGCTGTAGCCTCGAGCTTATACTGGTGCTCCAAATCACCCAAAGCATCTCCTGTCACATAACTTACGAGTCGATTCTCGTTGTCGAACATCAGGAATACGGAAGAAGGATCCTGGTAATGAGGAATGCCGATCACACGGCCCGACTCCGTATCGACCTCACTCGTTTTCACCATTCTGTGGGCCTTTAGATAGAGATACTCTAACATCAGATAACCTCCTTGGGTGTTTTGCAGCAAATTATAAGGCTCTGACCTCAAGGCCTCATTGACTTGGGAGAGGGACATGCCATCTTCCAAACTGAACAAGCGCTCCACTGTGGTGTGGTAGCTAACCACCGTTTTCGCCTCTTGTGCCACAATAAAAGGGGACACCATCGCAAAGGCCAGAACAGCTAGGTAACGGTAAGATTTCATTTCGACGCTCATTTTTGATTCACTTTAACACCGTCCACCATAATTTGAAGAGAAGCCCCCCCTGCCCCATCTAGCAACTCACACCAACTGCATGCAGGCTTTTCAACCAAAGGCTCGGGACGCTTCGTCTTAACACAAGGCTCCGAACAGCTTGGATTCGTACTCTTCACGTAATAATGAGATTCGGTATCACAGGGGCAGTATTCACAAGTACTCTGATTGTGCCATGCCGTAGGGTTGTAATTGACTGCCTCGATGTCACCGCAACCGATATAGAAGCACTGACCATTGTCGAAGACGGCATCCCGATCATAATTGGACGCTTTCGGGTCCGTACATCCGGTATAATAATCGCAGCTTCCGTCCTCTTCTTCGGCGCCTGCATCGTAGTTCAATGCGACAGGATCTGTGCACCCCGAACAAATCACATAGTCATCGTTGCTTCCGCAAATGGCGGGCATGCTGTTGACCAAACAGGCCAACTCATGTGGCAAACCCCCTTCGCTCTGTTCACTCAAAATACTCTCCAATCGGCCCTCCCGAAAGAACAGGCGGTACTTCTGTACACCACCCTGGAATATGCGAAAACCATCATTGTTGATCATATTCCTGTTCACATCCTCCACCGCCATCTCCTGCGCCGCATAGCGGGTGTGGTAGACGTGCACCTCGCAGCCATCGTCTGCAGCCAGAATGTCATAGGGAAAAACACCCAGCTTATTCTTCACCTCCAGCTTGTTCATCCCAATCCTCACGGCGGCCATTTCCCGAATGGAACAGAAATAATCGGCTAACACCTCATCATAACGGCAGCTTCCATCGTCCGCGTCCGCGTCAATGCTGAAGTTGGTCGCATTGAGGTCTGTACAACCCTTGACCAGCTGTTCGACCATAGGAGGAGTCTTGATGGTGGGGTTCACCGCGGAGCAGCCTACCATCAGGGGGATGGACAAAGCCAGGTACCAGTAAGTCGTTCTCATAATGTAGAATCAGTTAGTTCATTGACAATAAACAACTTGATTAACTTGGTTATCGCATTCAACAGTGAATGTTTTCAACAAGAACACATTTCAAGAAGACCAAGCGACCATCCCCTTCTCTGCTTTTGGAATGCCTTTGGAGCGGATGTCACAGGGGACTATTCTTCTGGGGAGATTGTTTTCAGCGCCAATCGATATCTGAAGCGACGGATTCTTGCGTTGCACCAGCACCACTATTGAATCCATACCAGGAAGGTTTTGAAGAGAGTCTCCTATCCAAAACTGCCTGAATGGTTTATTGGAGCATCCGAAGCTGCGCGCGATTTGCCCGAACTCATCGAACGAGAAGCGCTGAATCCAGGTGTTCTTTTCCTGAATATAGCGGGGGTGTAAGATCACGATTTTCAGGACAGCCTCCCTTGGAGTCCAGTTCAACACCTCACGGTTAGCAAAGCCATAGCCTCTGTGATTGCGGGTTGAACGATGAGCCACTTCCCGTTTCTTCGAATGCGCCTGCACAACCATTCTTTTGAAGCGAAACGAATACAGCGGCTTTGTGACAAATGTCAAAGGAAATAAGCGTTGGTAGCGCCACATTGCAATCAATACAGATCAACAACCCAGCACGATCGGATCCAACTGTCCATCCCGTCAAAACCGCTGCTATCGATGCAACCACCCAGGACGTATACGAGTTAAAAAAAAGAGGCGACCTTGTACCACCACCTTGATCGAACCGAACCGCTTGAAATGAAATACCTCCATCACCTTATTCTCCTTTGCACCGTTCTGCTTCACAGCCAGTTCATTGCGCAAGTCACCGTTCCGATTGAGGATTATTCGGTCAATGTATTCGGTCAAGTCCAACTCTCCATCGAAGGGGAGTCGGGCAAATATTACATCTTACAAGCGCAGCACAGCCCCTCTTTTGAATGGACCTCTTCCATGACCCTGGGCGTGGATGGCACGATGGTGATTTCAGAACCCGGTGCCGCATACCCCTTGGAAAACTATACCATCTGGGAATACGACGCCTCCAACCCTGGAGACATCGATGGAGATGGGATTGACGACATCACGGAATTTCAGAACATGCCAACCGACGCGCCATTGAATTTTGCGGAAGCCGTCGATTTCGTGAACGGAGCAACCTCCATCCCCGATGCAGAAACATTCCTCAATCTCGCCGATGTCAACAACGTGGGTTGGGCGCCATTTCTAGATGATCAGTTGTATGTGAAATTCGGAATTCTCGATAGGGACACCCCTGAGCCCAAAGTGTATTTCATCAATAGCAATACCCACGGCGTTCACTATGGCTTTTGGAATGCCATTGGTGCGGATGTCACGGGGGATGATTCTTCGGGAGAGATTGTGTTCAATCCCATACAGCTCAATCCCAATGGACTCATTGGCGGGTATTCGTTCAACTTCTCATTCGGAAATGCCTACGATTTTGAGGCAACCCAGAGAACCTACCAGCTGCTGATGGCGAGCATGCCCTTTGTACAAAACAACATGAACCACTTCATCGGTGAAAATGATGAAGATGATTACCTCGACGATTACGCAGACGATTATGAAGATTCCGGAATCGACGTGGTACTGGAGTCGGTCGTGTTTGGAAACGTGGATTACATCCCCCTGCATCAAGCTGAAGGCTTTGGTTTCTTCCGACACATGGAGCTGGATGAGACCCCTGGGTCAAGGGA